>CAZMKY010000241.1:0-5708 GCA_964566835.1 uncultured Rhodobacterales bacterium | reverse complement strand
GCCTTGATGCCGGCATACCCAGCGGAGCTTTCGGTGAAGAGCGCGCATTCGCCGGAGCGGAAGTTTGCGCCGCCTTCGTTGCGACGTCCGGTATAGATGAACTTGCCATCCCGGGCCCATTCACCCATCGCCGTCAGGTGCGCGACCTGGGCTTCGCCGTTCAGCATCAGCTCGGTGTCGAGACCGGCAAAGCCGTTGTCCTGCGATGCGAATGGCACGTCATGGTAGGCCGAGAAATTCTCGAGGTGGATCCAGCTCTGCCATGCCGTGACCAGCGGGCAGTCTTCGCCGCCAGCTTTCAGCGCTTCGAGCGTGGCGCCGACATTCTGCCAGGTCGACAGATCGGTGTCCGGATCGACGCCTGCCGCTTCAAAGGCATCGCGGTTCACCCAGAGGACCGGGGTCGAGGAGTTGAACGGCAAGGACAACATCTGGCCATCGGTTGTGGTGTAATACCCTTTGACCGAACCGATGTAAGCTTCCGGATCGAACGCAGCGCCGCTTTCCGACATCACTTCATAGACTGGCTTGATGGCGCCTTGGGCCGACATCATGGTCGCGGTGCCAACTTCGAAAACCATCAGGATGTGTGGCTGTTCACCGGCGCGGAAGGCCGCGATGCCGGCGTTCAGTGTCTCTGAATAGTTGCCCTTGTGGCTTTCGACGACTTTGTAGTCGCCCTGGCTGGCATTGAAGCCTTCCACCTGCGCCTTCACCAGCTCGCCAAGGCGGCCGGTGAATGCGTGCCAGAATTGAATTTCGGTTTGAGCCGATGCAGCGATCGGCGTCAGAATTGTTGCGGACAGCGCGAGGCTGCCGATCAAGGTCTTTTTCATGTTTCCTCCCTTGCGCCTCTTTGAGCGCGGAGCCTGATGGAATGGATGCGAACACGCACCCGCCGTTTCGGCTGTTTCAGACGCTAAAACGATACACTGCGTTTAGTATAATTCAAGCGCTCAAAATGGTGGCGTAAGTATAACACTATGTTATAGAATTCGCATAAGTTGCCCTTTTTGAGCCCTGCCATGAAACCCGTTCCGCGTCTGCGACAGCTCGAAGCCCTTATGGCGGTGATTCATCACGGTTCCATGACAAAGGCGGCGGAAGAGCTTGGGATCACTCAACCGGCGGTCAGCCGTCTGTTGTCGGATCTTGGAGCGTCCCTTGGATTCTCACTTTTCGATCGACGGGACGGGCGGCTGATTCCAACGCAGGAGGTCCGCTTTCTGATTCCGAACATCGACCGTGTTCTGGATCTGATGAAGCAGATCGGAGAGGTCAGCCGAGACCTGACCGAAAAGCGGGCCGGGCACGTCCGGATTGCTTGTCTGCCGGGATTTGCCACCAGTCACTTGCCGGGTGTCGTCGCCGACTTCGTGCGCGACCGACCCGGCGTCAGCCTGACCATTGAGCCGGATCGTCCCGAGAGGATCTTGGAGTGGATGGTGGGCGAGCAGTTCGATTTCGGAATCACGGATGCGTTCGGCGGCCATCCGGCGCTGGAAAGTCGTGACGTGCACATCAGGACGGTCTGCGTCTTTCCGTCGGGCCATCATCTGGAGAAGTGCAAAGTCGTCACGCCCGCCGATCTGCGCGGCGAGCCGATCATTCACACGTTGCGCGACAGCGAGTTCTACAATGAGTTGAGCGCACGATTTCGGGATGCCGATGTGCCGCTCAGCCGGTTGGTGGAGACGCGGCAATTTACGTCTGCCTGCGAGATCGTTTCGACAGGTGTGGGGGTTGCGGTTGTCAGTGAACTCGACGCCGTTCGGTATAAGGACCGAGGCGTCAGCTTCCGCCCTTTCGAGCCTGCCTTGTCGCACAGGCTATCGTTGGTGCGCCCGGTCCTGAAGCCGCCATCCATGGTGACATTGGAGTTCATCGACACCTTCGCCGACAGCCTGAGACCCTTCGAAGTCGCGCCTGCATGAGCGCCGAGGAATGAATCTGCTTGCCGGAATCGGAACGTTCCAGTAAGTTCTCTTTTGGAACGTTCCAAAACATGCGGGGAGAGCGGCATTGAAGTGGGGTCTAATCGGGGCAAGCACGATTGCGTCGCAGTGGATGATCGACGCCATTCGGGCGACCAATGGGCAATCCGTCACATCGGTTTTGAGCACCAGCGCGGAGAGGGGCGCGGACTATGCCACAAGGCACGGCATTGAGCAGGCCCACACGGATCTGGATGCGCTTTTGGCCGCGGATGTGGATGCCGTCTATATCTCGACCACGAACGAGAAGCATTTCCCTCAAGCCATGGCAGCGATCGCGGCGGGCAAGCATGTGCTCTGCGAAAAGCCCTTGGCGATGTCGGTCGAAGACGCGGTGACGATGGTGCGCGCTGCCGATGCGGCTGGCGTGACATTCGGCACGAACCATCATTTGCGGAACGCGGGATCGCATCTGGCGATCAGGGATCTGATCACATCCGGTCGCCTTGGCACGGTTCAGGCCATTCGCGTGGCGCATGCCGTCTACCTGCCGCCCAACCTGCAAGGCTGGCGGATCGACAATCCTGCGGCGGGTGGTGGGGTCATCCCGGACATCGTCGTTCATGACGCCGATACCGTCCGGTTCCATCTGGGCGAAGACCCGTCGCATGTCGTCGCACTGGAACGGAGCGAGAGCCTTGGCAAAGGCGTCGAGGACAGCGCCATGACGCTTTATCAGATGCCGTCCGGTGTTCTTGTCCAGACGCATGAGGGCTTTACCATTCGTCATGCCGGGACGTCGTTCGAGGTGCACGGGACGGACGGGTCCGTCATCGCGACAAATGTCATGACGCAGCAACCTGTGGGCCGGATTCTTCTGCGCACGGCCGCTGGCGAAGAAGACATCAGCTTTAGCGATCATAACCTCTACGAGCGCGCCGTCGGGCTCTTTGTCGACGCGGCAGGCGGCAAAGGTCAGCCCTCCGCGACGGGTATCGATGGCGTCAAATCGCTGGCGGTTGCGGCGGCCGTGAAGGAAGCGGCGGTCAGTGGTTCGCGTGTGGCCGTCGACTACGGAGGCATCTGAGATGGGCAAGGTAGTTCCCGCGTCCGAGGCCGTGGCCCGGATCAAGGATGGTGATGTTGTCACGGTATCGTCGTCATCGGGGCTGGGGTGCCCGGACTTCGTTCTGGCGGCCTTGGGCGCGCGCTTTGCCGAAGAGGGTCACCCGCGCGACCTGACGACACTTCATCCCATCGCGGCCGGTGACATGTACGGGATCAAGGGTATTGATCACATCGCGCAGGATGGCCTTCTGACGCGGGTCCTGGCCGGGTCCTATCCAAGTGGGCCATCCTCGAAAGAGATGCCCGAGATCTGGAAGATGATCGTTGAAGACCGGATCGCCGCCTATAACGTCCCGTCCGGTATCCTGTTTGACATGCACCGCGATGTTGCGGCGCGGAAGCCGGGTGTGCTGACGCAAGTCGGGCTGGAGACCTTTGTCGACCCGGTGCGCGAGGGGTGTGCCATGAACGCCCCGGCGGCTGCGGCGCCGATTGTTCATCGCCACGAGATGGCCGGTGAAACATGGCTGCACTTTCCGAACATCGTGCCGAACGTCGCGATCATCCGGGCCACAACTGCGGATGAAAACGGTAACCTGACTTACGAACACGAAGGGGCGACCTTGGGTGCGCTGGATCAGGCGATTGCGGTGCGAAACCACCGTGGCCTCGTCATTGCGCAGGTGAAGCGGGTGACGGCCGCCGGGTCGCTTCGCCCACACGATGTTCACGTGCCGGGGCACCTCGTTGATCTGATCGTGGTCGACCCGGATCAGAAACAGACGACCGAGACGGTCTATGATCCTGCCATTTCAGGCGAAGTCATGCGCCCCTGGGACAGCTTTTCGCTGGCCGAACATGGCATCGAAAAGGTGATCGCCCGCCGCGCCGCGATGGAGCTTTCGGCCGGCGACAGTGCGAACCTCGGTTTCGGGATTTCGGCCAACGTGCCGAGGATCCTTCTGGAAGAAGGGTATCCGCAAGCGGTCACATGGGCGATTGAGCAAGGCGCGGTGGGCGGCGTGCCATTGACCGGGTTCGCGTTCGGGTGCGCATCGAATGCAGATGCGATCCTGCCATCGCCGTCGCAGTTCACATATTTTCAAGGTGGTGGCTTCGACGTGTCGTTCCTGTCCTTTCTCGAAGTGGACAGGGATGGAAACGTCAACGTGTCGAAGTTGGGCAAGAAGCCCTACCTGACGGCGGGTTGCGGCGGCTTTGTCGATATCACAGCGAACGCC
Organism: uncultured Rhodobacterales bacterium; assembly: GCA_964566835.1. Taxonomy (GTDB): domain Bacteria; phylum Pseudomonadota; class Alphaproteobacteria; order Rhodobacterales; family Rhodobacteraceae; genus CAZMKY01. Next base: position 1,465 of record CAZMKY010000241.1, on the reverse strand, counting down.
CGCAAGATCGTCTTCTCGGGCTATTTCGAGGCCGGAGCGAAATTGGAGCTGACACCTGACGGCTTGCGGGTCGCGGCGCCCGGCAAGTTCACCAAAATGGTGGATGCCGTCGAACACGTCACTTTTGCCGGGCAGCGCGCCCGGGCGCGCGGGCAAGAGGTTCTCTACATCACGGAACGCTGCGTGATGCGCCTTGGAGAGAATGGCCTGATCGCAGTCGAGATCATGCCGGGGATCGACCCGGAGAGAGACATCATTCAGGCATCCGAAGGACGCGTGGAGGTGAGCCCTGATGCCACCATCATGCCTCTGTCGCTGTTGTCCGAAGGACCAATGGGGCTGACGCTATGACCAATGTGCACTTGGAGATCCGTGGGGAAATCGCGGAAATCAGGCTCGACAATCCGGCCAAGCTGAATGCGCTGACGATCTCGATGATCAATGCGCTTGATGCGCATGCGGCCACCATCGAAGACGACAAGAACATTCGTGCGGTTTTGTTGACCGCGACCGGCGACCGGGCCTTTTGCGTTGGTGCCGATATCCGTGAATGGTCGCCGCTGGATGCCCGCGCCTTTTCGCGCGACTGGATCCGCAAGGGACACCGCGTGTTCGACCGGCTTGCCCGACTGGCCGTGCCGATGATCGGTGTCCTGAATGGTCCCACCTTCGGGGGCGGTCTGGAACTGGCCGCGACCTGCGATCTGCGGATAGCATCACCAAAGGCCAGCTTTTCCTTGCCCGAGACGGGGATCGGCGTGGTGCCGGGGTGGTCCGGGACGCAACGGCTGGCCCGTCAGGTGCCGCCGGCGATCCTCAAAGAAATGGCGCTGACCGGAACGCTTTTGTCGGCCGAGCGCGCGTTTCAGATCGGGTTCCTGAACGACGTGGCCGACGATCCGATGAGCGCGGCGGAAGACATGGCGGCGTGCATTGCGGGTGCGGCGCCGCAGGCCACGGAGACGACCAAGTGGTTGATCGGGGCGGCGCTTGGCGAAGACTCGGCGGCCAATATCGAAGCGCTGGCCGGGGCCGCGATTGCGCCGACGGCCGAGAAAGCCGAGGGCGTGCAGGCCTTCAGCGAGAAGCGCAAGCCGGACTTCGGTGGCGGTCAACGGTAATGGACACGGATGTCCTGATCATTGGCTCGGGCATGGGGGGCGCGACGATGGCGGCTGCGTTGGCGCCAACGGGTGCGCGCATCACCATTCTGGAGCGTGGCGATCACGTGCCGGATACGCCCGCGACGCGGGATGCCAAAGCCATCTTTCAGGGCGGTGCTTTTCGCAACGACGAGACTTGGGATGATCCGAAGGGCCGCGCCTTCAATCCCGGCAATTATTATTACGTCGGTGGCAACTCCAACCTCTATGGTGCTGTGCTGTTCCGCTATCGGGCTGAAGATTTTCGGCCGATGGAACACATGGGCGGCACGACACCCGGTTGGCCTATTTCTTACGAGACG
>CAZMKY010000240.1:0-2994 GCA_964566835.1 uncultured Rhodobacterales bacterium | reverse complement strand
CATGTCGGACCTTGACCCGCGCGCTCGAACCCTCCCGCTTCCAGAAGACTTGCAGGGGCGCATCCTGCGCTACGCGGTCAGTCACGAGGTCGGTCACACCCTGGGACTTCGGCATAACCATCACGCTTCTACAGCGTGGAGCACGGACCAATTGCGTGATGCAGCCTTCGTTGCAGAGCGCGGCTCGACGGCATCGATCATGGCCTACGGACGCTTCAATTATGTCGCCCGACCCGACGATGGCATCGACCAGTTCTTTCCGTTGATCGGCACTTACGACAATCACGCGATTGAATGGGGCTACACCCCAGACCTGACGGTCGAGGAACTCGACGAGATTGCGTCGGAAACGCACGATCAACCGGAGCTCGTTTGGGGTGCCGGAGAATTGCCCTCCGAGGTCTACGGCCGCTTCGATTCCGCCATACTCATGGAAAATATCGGAGAGGATCGGATTGAGGCCACGCGTGCTGGCGTGGCGGCGCTGGAAAGCGCGCTTATGCGCCTGCCGGATGCCATTTCGCCCTCCCCCGCAAAAGGCGAAACGATGGCTCGCGTCTTCGATCAGGCAAAGGATCGCTACCTTGGATTTATGGACAGCGTGACCCAGATGGTCGGGGGCTTGAATTCGACTGCCTCGGATGGTCGCCCGACTGGCTACCTGAGCGTCGAAGACCAGAAGGCGGCGCTCATCTATCTGATGTCTGAAGGTATTGCGGGGCTCGACATGTTTGCCGATCCGGATTTGCTATCGCAGTTCCGTCCCGTAGGGGGGCTTGAAGGCGTCGATGCCATGGCACGCAAACTCGTTGCAGGTGTTCTCGACCCGGCCAAGATTCGGATGGTCTATACTCAGAACGAGCTCGACACCGATCGCGAGTTCGGTGTCGCCGAGATGCTCTCGACCATGACCGACGCGCTGCTTCTGGACGCGACGACGATCGAGGATATGCCGTCCGCGAAACGCGCGGCACTGGCGGAATATGTCGGCCTGCTTCAGGCCCTACCGCTCTATCAAGGGGATCCATCGGCCGAGGTATTGGCTGTTCTCGGCTTCCCTCAGGGCATCGTCGATCTGAGTGTCGCGGGTCTCACCGATACCGGCATCGATGCCGCGGCAGCGACAGAACTTGAACGTCTGGTAGAGGCGCTGACGCCGCATCAGGATGGATTGGCGACACGTCTTTTCAAGGACATCGAGCGCCTGATCGGGATCGATCCGGATGCCGAGCCAACAGAAACCGAAACCCCCTCAGAGGAAAACGATCAATGAGACATTTCTTCGTTCTAACCGGCTGCCTGATCCTGGCTGCGTGTAGTTCTCCCCAATCGAGTGAAGAAATCCTGCGTCAGCATGGCTACTCAGAGGCTTATGTTGCGGGTTATCACGACGGGTGCCCGAGCGGGAAACGCGAAGGCGGCGATCGGTTCTCGCAGCGCGTGCAGAATGCGTCTGCCTACGCGGCGGGCGGAGATTACAGAACAGGCTGGAACTACGGCTTTGTTCAATGCCGCGACACCGAAGCGCGAAACGAAGCACTGGCAGGTGCAATCGGTTCAGCAATTGCCGCCGGAGCGGGCAGCAACCACGGTGCAGACGGAGTTGATGCTCGTCAAATCATGTCAGGTATCGATACATCAGGGCTCGAGAGTTTTGGCCAGTAGGAGACAAGTATGATCACCAATCGCACAAGAGTACTATTGAGCGGGCTCACCGCCCTCGTCACGGCCGCACCCGCTATGGCCTTCGACCGCGACACGACGGAAGCCCTGAAGGCTTGCCATGATTACCTCTGGGAAGTGCCCGAGTTCTCTGAGCTGCCGAATGCGGCATTATCGGTATGGCCCGCGTCATCCAACGACGGCATGACAAAAGTCTATTGGGTTGTGGACTGGACCGATCCTGACATTCGCGCTGCGGGCCAGTGTGAATACGGTGGACACGAAGTCATTGGCTATGAGAGGTTCTGACAGGGGAAGTCAAATTGGCGCGCTGATCGCACTTGTCCTTGTCGCGGCGTTCTTCCTTTTCGAATTTGTCGCCCGCATTCTGCCCAGCCTGGCGATCGATCAGATTGCTTCCGATTTCGGTCTTTCGAACGCCCGGTTCGGGACGCTGTCCAGCGTGTTCTTCTGGGTTTATGCGCCAATGCAACTGGTCGTTGGGGCGCTTCTCGACCGATACGGCGCGAAACGCCTTGTCGTCCCCGCCTGTGCGATTTGTGCGGTTGGAGTTCTGCTCTTTGGCATCACGGACGCCCCTGTTATGGCTGCACTCGGCCGCGCTTTGACAGGTCTTGGCGCATCCTTCGCCTTCGTCTCGGCGCTCTTCGTCGTGACCCATCAGTTTCCGCCTGAGAGATTTGCGATGCTCTCGGGTGTTGTAAACATGGTGGGTATGATCGGTGCAGCCATTGTGGCCGTGCTGCTTACCGACGTGATGGTTTCCACGGGCTGGCGTCTGGCCTTCGTAGCAACGGGTGCCACGGGCCTCGTGATCGCGGCGCTCATGCTTTTCTTGATCCCAACGGCGACCAATGCTGTTCGCGCGCCCCCGGCCCCGTCGCTGCTTACCGGCTTCGGCCCCCTATTTCGCAGTCGCCGTCTTTGGATCGTCGCGCTTTGCGGCGCTCTTTATTACATGCCGATCAACGTCTTCGGCGGTCTCTGGGGGCAGTCCGAATTGATGCAGGACCATGACCTTCCACAGGTCTCGGCGGAGCTCGCAGTCTCCATGGTTTTCTGGGGAATGGCGGTCGGGAGTGTCGTCGCAGGAATAATCGCTGATCGATCACGGCGCCCCGGAAGGATCGTCATCAGCAATGCCTCCATCGCTGCTGTTTTCTTTGGGCTTGCCATCTATTCTGACACCTCATCTGTCGTACTACTAGGCGGCGCCCTTTTCCTCGGTGGCGCGTTCTCAGGCGCGCAGATCCTGACCTTTGCGATCGCCAAGGCCGGGGCCGGAGGCAGCGAAGCTGGCAAGATCATTGC
>CAZMKY010000239.1:0-1835 GCA_964566835.1 uncultured Rhodobacterales bacterium | reverse complement strand
CGTCGGTGTCCTGCCGCCCGACGGCAAGGACGGAGCGGTATGATTGACCGACATTCGAAACCAGTTCGAGCTTCCCATACTCCCGAGGACTCGGTCTCGTCGGCATTGAGTTCGGTTTGAGGCTTGCTTCGATGACTTCGGCGAAAAGAGCAAATGCATCTGTATGAAGGTCGTCGATCCGTTGCCGAGAAATTGGGTCGATACCCAACAGGATCGCCTCGCCCAGACGCAGATTGTTGATCCGCCCTGTCGCTCCATTGCCAAGCGCCCAGTCCAAGCTGGCCGAGCCGCCAGCTGACACCTGGGCCACATAAGGTCCGCATTTGCTTTCGACCTGATCAGCCAGTCGCGAGAGCAAGGCCATGTCGTTGGCAGTCGGTGCCACGTTGCCCATGCAGGCGAAGTTTGCGGCGATCCCCTTGAGGACAAGGCCCGGCGTTGCAACGACCAGCGCCGCAACATTGATGAGGTCTTCTGGCATGATTCCCTCGCGCAAGTCCCCCACTTCGACAGTCAGGATGACATGGTGTTCTGTTCCTTCTTCTAGTGCGTCGGAGCCGAGTTTCAGGATCGTGCTCTTCTCCGTATTGCAACTCGCACCGCAGCATCTAATGACGTCTTTTGTCTCGTGCTCCATTGGAGCACGTATCATCCAAATTGGGCATGCTATCCCGCCAGCCCGCATCCGAATAACATTGCTGATGCGCGAATCAGCAAGGCCAACAACGCCTCCCTCCAGCATGGCCACGGCGACGTCAGGATGCCCGCAGACGGCCTTGGTCACACCGGTGACGGAGAGTCCACGCGCGCCAAGACGACGGACGAGACATCGCGTGTTCTGAGTGATCTTGCCAAGATCAATCTCGACACGCGGCGCGGTCATTCCGCGGCCACGAGAGGTATGGGGCACAACTGCGGAAAGGCGGCCAGGACCATGTCGCTCAGGTGCACTTCCGGCCGGGTCAGCGCGTCCGTCACCGGAACTGCAAGATCCCTTGAAAGACTGTCAATCGCACGATCGACCTCGGTGCCCGTCATCGCTTCGTGATTGAGCGTGATACCGATCACCCGAGTGTCAGCGAAAGCTTCGATGAGGGCGATTTCGCTTTTCGGCCCGGGCATCGGCATGCCGGGAAAGTCGCAGCGATGAGCGCGTTTGGGCGCATGTTGAAGAACAACGCCGTGCGGCTGGCTGCCGCGCAGAATGAATGCCGAAGTGCAAAAGGCCGGATGGCTGAGCGCGCCTTGCCCTTCGATCAGGATGACATCTGGATCATCGCCGTGAGACGCCGCGACGATTACGCGTTCAAGCTCCCCGCAGCAAAACTGCGGTGGCACCGCGTCCATGGCAATCCCGTATTTTGCGCCCTGCATAAGCCCGGTTTGACCAGTGCCGACGAGGACGGTCTTGATACCACGCGCGTTCAGTTCCCTGGCCAGAATGGTCGCTGTCGTCCGCTTGCCGATTGCACAATCCGTCCCCAGTACGGCAATGCGGATTGCCTTCACCTCGGACACGCTTCCGTCAAACAGACGCATGTCCTTGCTTGGTCGGGGTTTGCGAATATCTCGGATCGTCACGTTGGCCGTATCAGCGGCGGTTGAAATCTCGGGATCATCGCCAAGGAATTCGTGCAGACCGCTGACGATGTTCATGCCAAGCGCGATGGCATCCAGCACGATCTCTCGATCCGTGGCGGACATCTTGCCCGATGACGGGGCCATCCCGTAAATCAAAGTATCGGGTATATGCACTTCACGCGTAACCGCAGCCTCGAGATCTTCAACGATGGGAATGCCGTTCCTGATATCGTCTAGGACCTGCCCACTGTCGC
>CAZMKY010000238.1:0-9538 GCA_964566835.1 uncultured Rhodobacterales bacterium | reverse complement strand
GAAACAACGATCGCCGCAATCGTGGCGGCGGACGCGACGATGGTCGCCGCTCCGGCAAGTTGACGCTGAACCAGGCGTTGTCTGGTGGCGAAGGTGGTCGTCAGAAGTCTCTGGCCGCGATGAAGCGCAAACAGGAACGCGCCCGCCAAAAGGCAATGGGCGGACCGGTTGAGCGCGAAAAGGTTGTGCGCACGGTTCAGCTACCGGAAGCCATCGTTGTGGGCGAGCTTGCAAACCGCATGTCTGAACGTGTGGCCGACGTTGTGAAATCCCTGATGCAGAACGGCATCATGGCGACACAGAACCAGTCGATCGACGCCGATACGGCGGAACTGATCATTGAGGAATTCGGCCACAAGGTTCAGCGCGTCTCGGATGCGGACGTGGAAGACGTCATCGACCAGGTCGAGGACAAGGAAGAAGACCTTGATGCCCGCCCGCCGGTCATCACCGTCATGGGCCACGTTGACCATGGTAAGACATCGCTTCTGGACGCCATCCGGAATGCAAAGGTCGTTGCTGGCGAAGCTGGCGGCATCACGCAGCACATCGGCGCCTATCAGGTCGATCAGAATGGCAACATCCTGACGTTCCTTGATACGCCCGGCCACGCGGCGTTCACGTCCATGCGGGCCCGTGGTGCGCAAGTCACAGACATCGTCATTCTTGTTGTTGCTGCGGATGACGCGGTCATGCCGCAGACGGTCGAAGCCATTAACCACGCAAAAGCCGCGGGCGTTCCGATGATCGTTGCGATCAACAAGATCGACCGACCTGCAGCTGATGCGCAGCGTGTGCGCACCGACCTGTTGCAGCACGAGGTCATCGTCGAAGCCCTCTCGGGCGACGTGCAGGATGTTGAAGTTTCGGCCATCAATGGCACGGGTCTTGATGAGCTCCTAGAAGCCATCACGCTTCAGTCCGAGATTCTCGAACTGAAGGCCAACCCGAACCGTGCCGCACAAGGTGCCGTCATCGAAGCACAGCTTGATGTGGGCCGCGGCCCTGTTGCGACCGTTCTGGTTCAGAACGGCACGCTTCGCCAAGGCGATATCTTCGTCGTGGGCGAGCAGTGGGGCAAGGTCCGCGCAATGGAAAACGACAAGGGCGAGCGCGTCAAAGAAGCTGGTCCGTCGGTTCCGGTCGAGGTGCTTGGTCTGAACGGCACGCCTGAAGCAGGCGACGTTCTGAACGTCGTCGAAACCGAAGCGCAAGCGCGCGAGATTGCGGAATACCGCGAGAACGCAGCGAAAGAAAAGCGCGCGGCAGCAGGCGCAGCGACCACGCTTGAACAGCTGATGCAGAAGGCCAAGGAAGACGAAAACGTCGCCGAGCTGCCGATCCTGGTCAAAGCCGATGTGCAAGGGTCTGCCGAAGCCATCGTTCAGGCGATGGAAAAGATCGGCAACGACGAGGTTCGCGTGCGGGTTCTGCATTCGGGTGTTGGTGCGATCACCGAGACGGATATCGGCCTTGCCGAAGCGTCTGGTGCTCCGGTCTTCGGGTTCAACGTTCGCGCAAATGCCTCGGCCCGGAATACGGCCAACCAGAAGGGCGTTGAAATCCGCTACTACAGCGTAATCTACGACCTTGTGGATGACGTGAAAGCAGCCGCGAGCGGTCTGTTGTCGGCTGAGGTTCGTGAGAACTTCATCGGCTACGCGGAAATCCGCGAAACGTTCCGTGTCTCGGGTGTCGGCACAGTGGCTGGCTGTCTCGTAACAGAAGGTGTGGCCCGCCGTTCGGCTGGTGTGCGTCTCCTCCGAGACAACGTGGTCATTCACGAAGGCACGCTGAAGACGCTGAAGCGCTTCAAAGACGAAGTCAGCGAAGTGCAGTCAGGTCAGGAATGCGGCATGGCATTCGAGAACTATGACGATATTCGCAAGGGCGATGTCATCGAGATCTTCGAACGCGAAGAAGTCGAACGCTCGCTTTAAAGAACAAGAAAGACGGGAGGGCGCTGCCCTCCCGCTCGCTATGCGCTCGCTCCCACCCGGGATATTTCCGGACCAATGAAGGGGCGGGCGTTCTTGCTTTTCACGGGTCTCTAAATATCCCGGGGGTACGGGGGCAGAGCCCCCGCGGCGCGATCAAAGCCAATCGCGTAAGATCGGGATCAGCGGGATGTCCGCCGGCGGCATTGGGTAGTCCCGAAGCTGATTGGGGCGCGCCCAAGCCAAAGTCTGACCTTCGCGACCTTGCGGTGTTCCGTCCCATTTCCGACACGCGAAAAGCGGCATCAGAAGATGAAAGTCTTCATAGGTGTGGCTGGCGAATGTCAGTGGCGCGAGGCAGCTTGACCAGGTCTCAATACCAAGCTCTTCGTTCAGTTCACGGATAAGTGCCGCTTCCGGCGTTTCACCCGTTTCAACCTTCCCACCAGGAAATTCCCAGAGGCCTGCCATGGACTTGCCTTCGGGACGCTGGGCCAGAAGGACACGCCCGTCTCTATCAATCAACGCAACGGCAGCGACCAGAACCACCTTCACGATCGGTAGTCCGCGTTGATGGCGATGTATTGGGCAGTCAGATCGCAGGTCCATGCCGTGAATTGTCCTGTGCCGAGACCAAGATCGACCGTGATTGTCACATCGGTGCCCTGCATGTGCTTGGCGGCCTCCGCCTCGGAATATCCCGCGGCAACTTCCCCGTCTTTCGCAACCAGTACGTCGCCGAAGGAAATGGAAAGCCGATCACGGTCGGCTGCAGCGCCGGACTTGCCCACGGCCATGACGACACGGCCCCAATTCGGGTCTTCGCCAGCGACCGCAGTCTTGATCAGTGGCGAATTGGCGATTGAAAGCGCCACGCGCTTCGCATCCGCGTCATCTTCCGCTCCGTTGACGGAAACGGTGACGAACTTTGTCGCCCCTTCGCCGTCCTTGACGACCTGATGGGCCAGATCGAGCATAACGTCGTGAAGCGCGCGCTCGAAGTCTTCGGAATGGCTGGCGTCCGCGCCAGAGGCGCCCGTCGCAACGACCAGAAGGGTGTCAGACGTGGAGGTATCGCTGTCGACGGTGATGCAATTGAACGTCTTGTCGGCAATTCGACGCGTCATCGCTTGTAGCGTGTCATAGGGCACGTTCGCGTCCGTGAAGATGTAGACCAGCATCGTCGCCATGTCGGGCGCGATCATACCAGAGCCTTTGGCAATGCCGGCAATGTTCACCGTTTTGCCATCGACGACCACGGACGCGCCAGCACCCTTGGGATAGGTATCCGTCGTCATGATTGCGCCCGCAGCGTCTGCGATCGCGTCTGCGGAAAGCTTGGCGGCAACGTCCCCGATGACACTTGTGATGCGATCATGCGGCAGAGGTTCACCTATGACGCCCGTTGACGCAGTGTAGATATTCGCCTCGGGGCAGCCCGTTGCGGCGGCTGTTGCGGCAACGACCTGACTTACGCTCTCAAGACCCTTTGCTCCGGTGAAGGCGTTCGCATTTCCGGAATTCACCAAGATTGCCACGGGGGCTACGACGCCGTGGCCAAGCTTCGCTCGGCAGTCCAAAACAGCAGGGGAGCAGGTGCGCGACGTCGTCAAAACACCGGCCACTGTTGCGGGGCCCTCCGTGACCGCCAGCATCACATCGGTCCGGTTCTTGTATTTAACGCCGGCAGCGGCAGTGCCAAAGCGGACGCCGCCCACTTTGGGCAGGTCCGGGAAGCCGCCAGCCGGGGCCAGCGGCGACACGGGATAAGCCATCTTAGTTCTCCAGAAGAGAGATGTCGTTCAGGAGCGCCGGATCAATGTCTTCGGTGGTCGAGCGTGTGACGTCGGCATCAGCCTGAAGTGCCTCGATCCGGGCTTCGATGGCGGCGCGCTGAATCTCGTCCGCGAGTTCGCCACGCAGCATGTCGAGCGTTGGCAAGGCTTGCGCGCGGCTTTCGTTCAGCTTGATCACATGCCAGCCAAACTGCGTCTGAACCGGAGCGGACACGGCGCCAACTTCCATGGAGACGACGGCGTCCTCGAAAGGCTTGACCATCGCGCCCGTGCCGAACCAGCCAAGCTGACCGCCATTCGGGCCGGACGGACCGGTCGATTTCTCTTGCGCAAGCGTTGCAAAATCCGCCCCGCCGTTCAGTTCTTCGATCAGCGCCATGGCCTCTTCTTCGGTCTCAACAAGAATGTGGCTGGCGTTGTATTCCTGACCGGGCTCGACACCTTCGAAGCGCGCGTCGTATGCGGCCTGAAGCGCTTCGTCGGTGACGGCCTCTGCAGAGATTTCCGCGATCACTTCCGACGCTTTCAAGGCACGCTCTTCGTTCTCAATGGTCATGAGCGAGCCCTTGGACAGCGTATCCAATGTCTGGCCGAGAAGGGTCTGTTGGACGAGTTGGTCGAGAATGCCGTCAAAAAGCGTCTCGGCCGGCAGTTGCTGATACTGGGCTGGAAGGCGCGATCTGAGGACGATCATGTGGCCCAAGGTGATGTCGGTTCCGTTGACTGTGGCGACAACGGTATCGGCCGAGACGTGACCGTCGGCGGCCACTGGCGACGCGACGGCGATCATCAGAGCGGCGGTTGCAGTTTGGGTCAGGCGAAGAAACATTGGATAACCTCTCTGTAAGCCGCCGGGTGGCGACGTTGACACTCCGAAATAGGCCGCTTACATCGCCTGTCAGCGGTAACTCCATCCGGGGTTTTCGTCCTTCTATGGCGGGCCAGAGGCACGAGCAAGCGCATCCCCGCACACAAGTCTGTCACATAGGACAGCACACGGAATTTAAAGGCGCACCATATGCTTGGATTTGGAAGTCTCGCAAAGAAGGTTTTTGGCACCTCGAATGACCGCAAGGTCAAAAGCGTGCAGCCCATTGTGGACAAGATCAACGCACTGGAAGCAGAGTTTGCGCAGCAGTCGGATGAAGGGCTGATTGCGAAGACAGAGCAGTTGAAAGCCAAGGTGGCCGACGGGGCAAGCCTCGATGACATCCTGCCTGAAGCCTTTGCCAATTGTCGTGAAGCGGCCAAGCGTGCGCTGGGTCTGAGGGCGTTCGACACGCAGCTGATCGGCGGCATCTTCCTGCATCGCGGCAATATCGCCGAGATGAAGACGGGCGAAGGCAAGACACTGGTTGCGACCTTCCCGGCCTATCTGAATGCGCTTAGCGGCAAGGGCGTACATATCGTTACCGTGAACGACTATCTGGCGCGGCGTGACGCGGACTGGATGGGCAAGGTCTATACAGCACTTGGGCTGACGACTGGCGTTGTCTACCCACAGCAGCCTGACGACGAAAAGCAGGCGGCTTACGCATCCGACATCACCTATGCGACGAACAACGAACTTGGGTTCGACTATCTTCGTGACAACATGAAGTCGGAGCTGAACCAGATCTATCAGCGCTACCACAACTTCGCGATTGTCGATGAAGTGGACTCCATCCTCATCGACGAGGCACGGACGCCGTTGATTATTTCGGGCCCGGCGCAGGATCGGTCCGAGCTTTATATTGCCATCGACAACTTCATCCCCGAAGTGCTGGACGAGCACTTTGAGCTGGATGAAAAGACGCGCAACGTGTCTTACACGGACGAGGGCAACGAGTTTCTGGAAGCGCGTTTGCGTGAAGCGGGCCTTCTGCCCGAGGGGCAGAACCTCTACGATCCGGAAAGCACGACGCTTGTCCACCACGTGAACCAGGGTCTTCGGGCGCACAAGCTGTTCACGAAGGACAAGGACTACATCGTTCGCAACAACGAAGTCGTTCTGATCGACGAATTCACCGGTCGCATGATGCAGGGCCGCCGTTTGTCAGATGGTTTGCATCAGGCAATCGAAGCCAAAGAAAACGTCATGATCCAGCCCGAGAACGTGACCTTGGCATCCGTGACGTTCCAGAACTATTTCCGCCTTTACGACAAGCTTGCCGGGATGACCGGAACGGCGTCGACGGAAGCGGAAGAATTTCAAGAGATCTATGGCCTGGGCGTGATCGAGATCCCGACCAACCGTCCGATTGCGCGGGTGGACGAAGATGACGCGATCTACCGGACAGGCGAAGAGAAGTACAAAGCCATCGTAGCCGAGATCAAGAAGGCCCACGAGAAACAGCAACCAGTCCTTGTTGGCACGACCTCTATCGAGAAGTCCGAATTCCTGTCCGGACTTCTTCAGAAAGAGGGCATTCCGCACAACGTTCTGAACGCGCGTCAGCATGAACAGGAAGCGCAGATCGTTGCGGACGCTGGCAAGTTGGGCGCCGTCACCATCGCAACCAACATGGCCGGACGCGGTACGGACATTAAGCTGGGCGGCAACGTCGAATTCCAGATCATGGAAGCGATTGCCGCCAATCCAGACCGCGACCCGGAAGAGATCCGGGCCGAGATGGAAGCGCAGCACGAGAAGGACGAGAACGCCGTCAAGGAAGCTGGCGGGCTTTTCGTGCTGGCAACAGAGCGTCACGAGAGCCGTCGGATCGACAATCAGCTTCGTGGCCGTTCCGGTCGCCAAGGTGACCCGGGGCGGTCGTCGTTCTTCCTTAGCCTGGAAGACGATCTGATGCGCATCTTCGGTTCAGAACGGCTTGAGAAAGTTCTTTCAACCCTTGGCATGGAAGAAGGCGAAGCCATCACGCACCCATGGGTGAACAAGTCGCTTGAACGCGCACAAGGCAAAGTCGAGGGTCGCAACTTCGATATCCGCAAGCAGCTTCTGAAGTTCGACGACGTGATGAACGATCAGCGTAAGGTGATCTTCGGTCAGCGTCGCGAAGTCATGGAAGCGGAAGACCTGTCGGATGTCGCGCAGGACATGCGCCAAGATGTCATCGATGATCTGATCGACTACCACATGCCGCCGAAATCCTATGCCGATCAGTGGGACATGGAAGGCCTGAAAGCCTCGGTCGAAGACAAGATCGGCATCACGGTTCCCCTGGTGGAATGGGGCGACGAAGAAGGCGTGGACAATGACGAGGTGCGCGAGCGCCTTTACGAGAAGTCGGATGAGTTCATGGAAGCCAAGGCGTCTCAGTTTGGCGCAGAGGCTATGCGGTCCATCGAAAAGCAAGTCATTTTGCAGACGATGGATCAGAAATGGCGCGAGCATCTTCTGACGCTGGAGCATCTGCGCTCGGTCGTCGGGTTCCGTGGCTACGCGCAACGCGATCCATTGAACGAGTATAAGACCGAAGCGTTCCAGTTGTTCGAAGGCCTGCTGGATGGGTTGCGTGAGGACGTGACGCAGAAGCTGGCACAGATCCGGCCGATGACGGAAGAAGAACAGCAAGCGATGCTGGCGCAGATGATGAGCCAGCAACAGGCTGCCGCCGGTGCGGCACCTGCCGCTGAGCCGCCACAGCAGCCGCCCGCACCGACCGAAGACGCCATCGAAGGCTTTGACGAGAATGACCCGTCAACCTGGGGCAATCCGGGCCGGAACGATGCTTGTCCCTGTGGCTCTGGCAACAAGTTCAAGCACTGCCACGGCGCGCTTTGATCCAAGTGCGCGTCGATCAGTCCTGATGATCGGCGCTTAGAACGTTCTTCTGAACTTTGCCCATGGTGTTGCGCGGCAAGGCGTCCAACATCAGGTATTTGCGCGGGTGCTTGAACCGCGCAAGCTTAGCTTCGACCTCGGCCTTGATCGCCTCGACGCTGAGTGTCGCGCCGCCTTCCGGCACAACCGCAGCAACAACACTTTCCCCGAAGTCCGGATGAAGGATGCCAAAGACAGCGCTTTCCAAGACTCCGTCGATATCGTTCAGGACGTCTTCAATTTCTTTCGGATAGATGTTGTAGCCGCCAGCAATGATCAGGTCCTTGGCACGACCGACAATGGTGATGCGTCCGTCAGGATCTTCGGTGCCCAGATCACCCGTCAGGAAAAAGCCGTCATCCCTGAGCTCGGCCGCCGTCTTTTCCGGCATGTTCCAATAGCCCTTAAAGACATTGTTTCCGCGCACTTCGATCATCCCGATATCACCATTTGGCAGCTCTTCGGCGGTTTCGGGGTTCGTGATCCGAACTTCTGTGCCGGGCAGCGGGTAGCCGACCGTGCCTGCGATGCGATCCCCATCATAGGGGCTCGATGTGATCATGTTGGTTTCCGTCATCCCGTAGCGTTCCAGGATTCGGTGGCCTGTCCGCCCTTCGAAAGCTTTGTGGGTTTCGGCTAGCAGCGGTGCAGAGCCCGAGATGAAAAGCCGCATGCCAGACGTCAAATCCGTTGTGAAGCGTGGGTCATCCAGCAGCCGCGTGTAGAACGTCGGTACACCCATCATCAACGTCGAACCCGGCAACTCGGCCAAAACCGTGTCGACAGAGAACGCCCGCATCAGCCGGACTTCCGCACCGGCGAGAAGACTCGTATTCATCGCCACAAACAGACCATGCGTGTGAAAGATCGGAAGCGCATGGATCAAACGGTCGTCCCGGGTGATCTGCCAAAGGTCTTTCAAAACCACAGCGTTCGACAGAAGGTTGCGATGGGTCAGCATCGCGCCCTTGGAGCGACCGGTGGTCCCCGAGGTATAGAGGAGTGCGGCCAAGTCATCTTCGGTGCGCTCCACGGTTTCAAACGTGGTCGGCATTGCATGTCCAGCGCGTGTCAGGCTGCCTTCAGACGTTGCTGAAAGTGTCAGCACCCGGGCGTCGACGTCACGCGCCAGCGCTTCAACGTCGCCTTCATCACTGGCGTCGCAGACGATCAGCCTGGGTGCGGCGTCGGTGACGAAATAGGACAGCTCAGCCAAGGTATACGCGGTGTTCAGCGGCAGATAGACAGCGCCCGCCTGAATGCACGCAGCATAGAGCGCCAGCGTATCCGCAAGCTTTGGCGCTTGAACAACGACGCGGTCACCCGGTGCCACGCCGTTTGCGGTCAGAACATGAGCGATCTGGGCAGCCCGGGCGAGGAAGGCATCAAAGCTTATCTTGGCGCCATCATCGGTGACCAAGAATGTCTGGTCGCGCCCTTGGTTTGGAGAAAACAGGGCGTCGTAAAGCGCATTTGTCACGCGACTTTTCCTTTGCGCAAAGTATCAATTGTCCCATTCGCGAAGCTCTGGACCTTACGGGCCGCCGCGATCTGACCGCGCAAGGCGAAGTCTTCGTGGTTCTGCTCTGTCCGGGACAGATCATATCGGTAGTTCACCATCGCGCCCATCGACTGGCTCATCCCATTGGGCGAGGTGTCGGCGTTTGCATGGACATCGTGGACTTCAGCACCATTCCCGAGGTGGAACCGGGCGACTGGATCAAGCGGCTTTCCGTCGGCGCGCTTTGCATGAAGCAGATACCGCGCGGCCAAAATTTGCAGTGTTTCGTCAGGCGCCGATCCGTCCAATGCAGTCTGCGCTGCGTCGCCCAAAACAGGATCATCTTTCTGCGACGCCAGCCAGCTTGTCAGACCGGGGATGGGTGACAATGTCACGAACGTCTCTAGCCCCGGCAATTCCAACGACAGTTCGGCGACGGCTTGTTTGATCAGCAGATTTCCAAAACTGATCCCAGCCAACCCCTTTTGACAGTTTGAGATCGAATAGAACGCAGCCGTGGTGGCATCTTCGGCCAAGATCG
>CAZMKY010000237.1:0-4786 GCA_964566835.1 uncultured Rhodobacterales bacterium | reverse complement strand
CGCGTCGAAACATTCTGTCCTTCGGCTTGGAAGACATTGATCTGGTGGGATCTTTGGCTGCCGGTCCCTTCCACGCGTCCTTCAATCACAAGGCCCGCGCCGCGCCTCTCGACCTTTTCAAGGACGATCTCCAGTGGGGATCCCAGATAGCGGTCTTCAAGTTTTGCCGGACCATCACCAAGTAGAACCAGTTTCGCGTGCCGCGTGTAGGATTCTGAGAAACCTGTCTTCGGCAAGCCGCGCGCTTCGTGCAGTGCAGCGGCGTCGCGCAGGCCTTCAAGGGTGAGGTATTCGAGAAACTTCTCCCAGTCGTTGTGCACCAGTCGGCGCGCCGCCGTTCTGTGGAAGATGATGGTAGGGCCTTGGTCCTGCAATTGAACCGTTGCAGCGGGCAGATCACCCAGACCACCCACGATTGGTCCGGTGCCGCCTTGGATCCATTCAAAGCGTGTGACGTTTTCCGGCACAAAGGGCAGAGAAATTCCGTCCAGCATCTGTCCGACTTTCAGGTCCAATTCCAGGAGTGTCTGGCCGTCTTGCTGTCTTGTCGTTCCATTGATCCAGAATTCGTGCGCGTCTGCCATTGGCACTGTCATGCCAACGCAAACGACTGCGGCGGCGATTTCAAATCCTCGTCTCATAAGCTTTTCCTTTGTCTTCATGGCTAGAAGACAAAGCGGTTTCGGCTGGGTCTTTGGATGCACACAACCGATCACAAGAACGCCACTGATCGTGAAGCGCGGCGCGCATCCCGATCAGGCTTGCGCCCGTTCCTCATGATGACTGCCCACACACTGTGGGTGGCGACTAAACATCTGAAAGGAATACAAAATGAAGACCAAACTGATTGTTTCGATCATCGCTCTGTCCGTCTCCGGTGGTGCAGCATTCGCAAAAGCGCACGACCAGGGTGTTGCCGATGGTTCGTTCCCGGAAAGCACGTCGGACACCGTTGCTTCCATCGAAGGCCCGGGCATCAGCGCAGTTGTCGGCAAAGGTCAGCGCGGAGAGGGCGCGTCGGCCAACAAAGGCGACAACCGCGTGGAGCCAGTAGTTGGTAATGGCGCAAACGCCGAGTGAGTGTTTGGGGTCGGGAGGAGTATCCTCCCGGCCTCATTCTATGTCGATGGCCGGATTGTGATCAAAGAACCCGTAAGGGCGCAGTTTGACAGATTTCCAGACCGTCGACAGCGCTGGCCAGTCTTCGATGCGGGTGACATGGCGAAACCCGACAGTCGGCCAAAGCACAAGATCAGCGTCTGCCACGTTTTCCCCGTTTGCAAAACTCGGCAGGCCTGCCAGACCGGGGTGTTGGTTGGGATAGTCGCCGGAGGCTGCTCTTTCGCGGACATCGAAGCGTGTCACCCAAAGGGGTGCGGCTGAAAATGCCCCCCGCCTTTGCGGTGAATCCTCTGCCGAAAGGAGCGATACGGTGCCTTCGGTCATCAGTTGATAACCCGTATTACCCTCAAACCGACCTCTGCGCTCGTGCGAGATCACCCGCCAGATGCCGGGGGCATCGGCCTGCTGCGGTCCTTCGTGGTCGACCGTTTGCGGATCAAGTGTCCAGAAGCTCCGTCCAAGGGGATTGTCGCGGGACGCGTCGACTTTGAAGGCTTCGCGAACCAACGCATTCCGCCGCCCGTCGATATCGAGATCCAGACGGAGCGAGAAGAAATGGTCGTGCAAGACGGCGATTAGATCAGGCGTGACCCGGTTGCCTTCCGGGGCATTTGTTGTCCCAGCGAGGGCTTTGACAGCATCAATGCCCGTCGCTCCGATCCGGATCTCAATCTCGCCCGAGGGGCCAAAGATCCAATCGAACACGTAATCATAGTGCGCGATGCTGGCGATGGACCGCACGACCAGTGCTTCCTCCGCAGCCCCGCTAGACAAACCATTCAAAGCTTCGTAGTGGCGCCAGACGGGGCCTGAAAGTGGCCGAGAGAACACGCAGATGCTGAGTGGGCGCGAAACGATACGTGCCGTAGGCGTTAGGTGATCGCTGCCGATGTAAATCGCAGAGCTGGGACAGTCGATGCCGGGCACCAGAGGCGACGTCAGGGTGCCAAGTCCGAATTCACCGGCATCAAGGTAGCTTCGAAATGCCCAGCTTTCTGTCGGGTCCATATAGGGGACGAAGATTTCAGAGACATGGCCCTGGTGAATGATGCTGCGATCTTCGTCGCCATCGTCGAACGTGACATCGCTGATGGTCAATCCGAACTGGTCATCTATCGCAGCATGAAGAGCCCATGGCCCGAACGAGATCTTATGTCCATCAAGGGCGATCCGCGGGTCGGGTGGCATTGCCGGTTGTTCGACGGCGATTGGAAGTTCAGCTGCCGGCGCGGGCAAAGGCAGGACACCTTCGTCCAGGATCTCGATCAACTGCTCGGCCCTTAGATCGACCGTTGCCACAAGCCCTTCGACAGGCCGTCCGTAGACGTTCGTTTCGGCCTCTGAGATCTCGTAGCAGGGCAGGCGCAGGATACGCGTCTGTGCAGAGGGCGTGCCAGCGAAATATCCTGCCGACAGACTTTCGCAGAAGACGTCATCTGGCGTGAGGCCGCGGAGCGAGAGCGCCTTTTGCCAGTCGGGACTATCCTTCAGGACGTCGTTGGCACGCGCCCAGTCATTGCTTGTTATCGGCGCGTAGCCGACGTCAATCGCCATGAAGCGCGCGGTTTCGGCCCCAAGATCAACATCAATTTCTGTGGAAACCCCATCGAGTAGGGCGACGACCCGGACCCGACGGTCAGGTATTGCATCCTTTTCAGGATGCAACCTTGTAACGCGCGCGATGCGGGTCGCCGCATTGGTGCGTCCAGTCTCGATCAAGATTTCGACAACCTTTGCCAGTTCCGCCTTGGAGATCGGATCAAAGCGAGGCGCATCCGCCGTTGCGGCTGTGCTGGCAAGGAAAAGGCAGGGCAGGAGGGCGCGCATCATGCCACGCTTCCCGCAATCCGTTCGACGAACCAGAACATGCCCACCGCGGCCAGTGCAAACGACGCAGGTACGCTGACGAAGGCGCGATACCACGATCGTTTGAGAAACGCGCCGACGGCAAGGAAACAGGCAACGAGAACGACAATCTGGCCAACTTCGACGCCGATATTGAAGGCCACCAAGGCGACGACGAATTGTTCTCCGGGCAGGCCGAAATCGGCAAGCACACTGGCAAAACCCAATCCATGCAAAAGCCCGAAACCAAAGATCACCAGCGGACGCCACCGCGAAAGCGCTATGCCGCGGATATTTTCAATGGCGACATAGGCGATAGACGCGGCGATCAGCGGTTCGACGATGGATGCAGGGACCGCGACCAGTCCGGTAGATGCCAGAGCCAAGGTGGCCGTATGTGCCAGTGTGAAGATCGAAACTTGGATCAGCAGGGCCTGGGTCGAGGCGGCCAACAGAAACAGCCCGATGACAAACAGGATGTGATCCAGTCCCTTGGGCAGAATGTGCTCGAAACCGGACTTCAGATAGGTCGTCGCGACATCTGCCAGCGATGTCTGATGGCCCCCGGACAAAGCGATCTCAATGGATTGTCCAGCGGAGCCAAAATAGACGTCCGCCTCTTGTTCAGCGGGTGTTGAAACCCGGACCAGTACGTCGCCGAGAATGGGCGAGGGATCGAGGCGAAGGATGGAATAGTCAGCGGCCCCGAAGGCGATGAAGTCAAGCGCACCGTCTGGATCGACCGACTTTGAGGCAACCGTCAGTTGCCCGTCCGCCGACGATAACATGACAAGTTTGTCCAATCGTTCGGACTTCGCGCGAAGCTGGTCGACAAGGTCCGCTCTTGCGACGTCGGCGTAGGTGTCGTGATCGACACCCTCTATCCGCGCCAGCAACTCTGCAGGTTCTATCGTGAGTGTCAGCGCAAGATGATCTGGTGCCAGCGGCGTGACTTCAATGACCGTCGGAGCGGCTTCATGGGCGCTCGCCGGTCCGCTGAAGACCGCGAGGACCGCGATGGCCTGCATTACGACCAAGAGGATGGCGACAGCGGCGGTGTTTAGGATCCGTTCAAGCCACATGGCGAAAATTCCTGAATTAGATGCGTGATGCTCTCAGGAACGGGGCGGGCAGCTTTTTGGATGCGGACGATTTGATCACGTAGACGTTGGGTCAACTTCTGAAACCCGATGCGGCGGGGCTTCGTTCTTCCTAGTGCCAGTGGACTAAGGACCTTCAAGCAGCGGTCATGCGACGCATTCAAATCATACCAGGTGGTGCCCGACGGAGACATCAGCGCGAGGTTGAGTTGCGCCCGCTTTTGCAGGCCGTGGAGACCGAAGCGCCGCCGGAAGGACTGCTGCAAAGCATTGAACGCCAGATAGAAGCGTTGGATGGAGGTCGACCGCATGCGCGGCGCATAAATCTCGGATGGTTCGCCTTTCCGGTCGCGACTGCGGCCCTTGCGGCTTGGTTCCTGTTTGGCCCGGTGCCGGAACAATCCTACTTCGTTGATCCGGCCGGTCGCGAAGTGGCCGAGCTTGTTGCCGTGCGCGAAGGTCTCGTGATCCGGATGCAAGTTATGGAAGGCGTGGGCGACCCATTGAGGGCGTGGCACTTGTGGGGGATCGACCCCGCGCTAGACGCGCCGGTCCATGTCGGATCGTTTGAGAGTGGTGAAATCCACGTCGCCAGTTTGGATCGGTTTTCAGGGTTTGCGATGTCTCTGGAAGACTTGGGGTTTTCTGGCGATGCACCGGCAGGGCTGGTCGTTGCGCTCACCCGGCATCAATAAATTGCTGCGGGCTGCATCCGATTT
>CAZMKY010000236.1:0-8261 GCA_964566835.1 uncultured Rhodobacterales bacterium | reverse complement strand
CGCGGATTCCACCCGGTGTCACGCCTCCATCTGCTGCAAGGTGCCTTTGCCTTCCTCATGTCGCCGCTTTGGCTGGCATTGATTGTGATCTGGTCCCTTGTCGGCGCGATGGAGCCCGCGACCGCACCTTATTTCACAGCGGCGAACCCGCTTTTCCCGGTCTGGCCCGAAGTGGCTGCGATCAGTGGCTGGACCTACCTCGCCTTCATCTACGGCATGCTTCTCTTCCCGAAGATTGTCGGAACCATCGCGTTGTCGATGCAGCGCGAGACGCGCAAGTCCTACGGTGGGCGCTGGCGTCTGTTTGGATCAGCTCTTTTCGAGATCCTGTGCTCTATCATCTATGCACCGGTCCTGATGATGCAGCAGGCCATCGCGGTGTCACTTGCCTTTTTGGGCAAGTCCAAAAGCTGGGCCCCACAGTCGCGCGGCACCACGGGATATAGTTGGGCCGCGCTCGTGCGGTTTCATGCGATTGAGACAGTTTTCGGCATTGCGCTCGCATCCTTCATCGTGACAGGCCTCGCGTCGCTTTGGTTGGCGCCAATTGCGATCAGCCTGGCTTTGTCTGTGCCGCTATCAAGGGCGAGTGCGTGGCGCGTCAATGACCTGAAAGCCGCCGCCTTGCGTCTTGACGCACCGCAGGATCTCAACGTGCCAAACATCGTTTCCCTGGCACAGGTCGAGCGTGCGCGCATGGCGGCGCACCTGAGCGAGCCGCAGAGTGCTATTGCAGCAGAGTAGTGAGCGTCTGACTAAAGCGCTTCGTACCAATCCAGTGCCATATCAACCCAACCGCGCGGAATGACATGCCCGCCCGGGAAGATCGACAATTGCAGCGCTGAGTTGTCGTCGCACGCATCCCAGATGCGATGCCAATAGCCTGATGCGCCGGAAAAGCGGTCGGCTTTCAACGCGTCGCAGCCGTTTGTCTCGCGCCAGATCGACATGGCGTGAAAAACGTCGCCTTGGACAAAGCCGCTGCCGACCCTACGGCCTTCCAACGGAACGGTTCCATCAGACCAACCATGCGTGTGCAAAAGGCGGACCGGGCCAGCACAAGCCTCCGGGTGCGGCCGCCAGAAACTGCCCCCAAGCGGCGTGTAGGCCGTGAATGTCTCTGGCGCCGCACAAGCCACATAACTCGTCATCGAACCGCCAATAGAAAATCCGCCAAGAACGATGCGGTCGGGATCGACGCCTTGGTTCTTGGTCAGGTCGTTCTTCACTTCTGTCAGAAAGGCGATTTCATCTCGTCTAGGCGGTCGCTCTGGATGGAAAGACCAGCTTGCACCGCCACGCCCTTCCATCATCAGGCCAGCTGGCGCGACAAAGGCATAGCCACGCGACAGGACGGCGTCTTTCAAGCGCTCGTTGCGCATGACACCCTGCCCTGTCCCGCCGAAACCGTGAATAAAGACGAAGGCAGGTAAGAGCCCTTCTTGTTCATCCGGCAATGCAATGAAGTATTCTCCGCTCTCGACCATGCAGGCCGTGCTGTCACCACAGGCGGCGACGGACGATGCGGACGTCACAGCGCATAAACCGATTGTTGCGACGATCGGAAGACGATTTTTTGAAGTCACTGGGATACCTTGTCCAATGGCAGGCCGCGCTCCAACCAACCGGGGCCGGCTGAGGATCCGAGCATGCCTTCCGGGATGTCGACAATTTCGACCCCGCCAAGCGCACGCATCATCTCGGTCACACGACGCGACCGGACGCCTCTGGCGCAAATGAAAGCCACTGGCTGTCCGGGTCTGGCTTGAAGCGCGGCACTTACCGCTTCGACGAAGTCATCGCGGCGCATGTCGATCGGCACCGCCCCTTTGGCAATACCCGTCGCAGCCCATTCATCCGGGCGCCTGACATCGACCAGCACCAGTCGACCGGCTTCTACAGCGGCCAAGGCCTCAGGGGCGGTGAGAGTGCCTGCACCGCTGCTGACCCGCGTGGCGGACCAGACATAGGCCGTGCCGGCGACGGCGCCGAGGCCAACCAACCCCAACGCCGCACGTCTTGTGTATTTGGCGTGTGTCACACCGTTAGTTTGTCACCGGTGCCGGGGAAGTAAAGGCCGGGATCGGATTGGTCGAAGCGGCATCGGGTTCGATACCGGGCCAGTTGCCTTCAGCAAGGCTGATGTTGCCCGAGATGTCTTCTTCCCAGAAGCCGACCACGTTCTTGGTGATGTTCAGGTAAAGCTGACCATCAACGATCCGCCAGAGGTGGGGGTTGCCCGGCACTTTGCCGCCACGCGAAACGCCATAGGCGCAATGACCATCGTAGGCGGGCAGGTACTTCTCGGGATCCGCTAGGAACGTCTCACGGTTCGCTTCCGTTGCGAATGCAAAAACGGCGCCGTTGTGCTCAGCTGTGATGTCCGCACGTCCAGCGACCGCCTGCGGCTGTTCCGACCCAACCGGGGCTTGATCCAGACCGAAATAGGCGACGACATCGTAGCCAGAGACGGCGAAGCCCGTCTGATCCAGATATTGAGGCCCGGCAAATGCGGTGCTGGCGGCTACGACGAATGCAGCAGAAAGTAGAAGCTTTTTCATGAGAGGGTCCTTGGTGTTGGGTTCGATTGGAACCTAGCCCCGTCCACCACAGAATGGACCCCCTCCTCCCCTTCTCGTGATGTGTCGCCATCTGACGTGAGCATGCCGTGACATCGAAGGACGGGTCACCCGAGGACGCCTTGGTCGCGATCAGGAACAGAGAACACGCGGGCGAACCTTTTGGCCCAGCGGGCGATAGGCGAACGATCATTGAAAAGGCCTTCGCCGGTCTTTGAAAGACCATGTGCAAATCGGGCAGGCAAACGCTCGAATCTTCACAAATGTGTATCTGCTCAAAATTTCCGCGCGGAAAAAATTGTAAAGTTTGGAAATATTCCGTAGCGTACGCGTAAAACTACGTGACGACGGCGCCAGAGCATGAGTGAAAAGAAAATCCGCAATATGGAAGAATTCGCTGCAGTTAGCGGAATCTCCCGCCCGACGCTGTCGAAGTATTTCAATAATCCCGAAAGCGTTCGCCACTCGACGAAAGAGCGTATCGAACACGCGCTTTCGCTCTATGACTATCGACCAAACGTCTATGCGGTGAACCAGAACCGCAAGTTGACCAAGAACGTTGGCATCGTTGTCCCGTTCCTGGCAGACCCCTTCTTCGCTGAGATTGCCCGAAAGGTGGAGCAGCGCTGTATCGATGCCGGCTTCGTCCCAACACTTTACAGCTCGCACGGCAGTCAAGAGCACGAGAATGAAATCCTAGACAGCCTCCGCGCCTTGAAACCCGCAGGCGTGTTGATTGCGCCGCTTGGGCGTGCGTCGGACAAATCCAAGCTTGAGAAGTTCTGCCGCGACGTGCCAACCGTTCTTTTTGACAGTAATATTGAAGGCTTAGGTGAAGCCTTCATTGGCTCGGACAACTACAGCTTTGTCTTTCAGACCGTAGAGTACCTTAGCCGTACGGGCGAGCCCCCTTGCTTCTTCGAGATGAAGACCCCGGCGAACCCGAATGCGAACAAGCGCAGACTGGCTTATCTGAACATGATGGAGCGCCTCGACATGGAGCCGCACATCTATCAGATCGCTGGCGACGGCTGGGGTTTTGAAGAGATTGGCCGCCAAGGCGCAATGAAGCTGCTTAGCGAAAAAGAGCTGAAGACAGATACGGTTCTGTGCAGCAACGACCGCCTTGCGATCGGCTTTCTCTCGGGTTGCTACGAGCTTGGCGTCTCCGTTGGTCGCAAATCCGGAAATGATCTGCGCGTCGCATCGCACGATGACCATCCCTATTCGCGCTTCACCTGCCCCAGCCTGACCACGGCCGCGCATGACTATGAGGCTGTTTCGGAAAACAGCGTTGCGACATTGATAAAGCGCATCGAAAACGGGGGGCGCTTGGCCCGACGGGAAGAACAGTTGCATCCTGCGCGCCTGGTAATGCGTGAGTCTGCCTGACCTAAAATAATTTACGCGCGTAAAGTTTTTTGTTGACGCCGCGATAGATTCGGCGCTACCCAAGTTCTTACATAAACATCCAATCAGGGAGGACTCGGATGTCTTTGAAGAGCGCACTTTGCGCAGCGACTGCACTTACGCTGGTAGGTGGCGTCGCAGCCCAAGCCGAAAACCTAGTCATCGCGACCGTGAACAACGGCGACATGATCCGTATGCAGGGTCTGACGGATGACTTCACCGCAAAGACCGGCCACACGGTCGAGTGGGTGACGCTGGAAGAGAACGTGCTGCGTCAGCGCGTTACGACCGACATCACCACCAAGGGCGGTGCTTTCGACATCATGACCATCGGCATGTATGAAACGCCGATCTGGGGTGCCAACGGCTGGCTTGTCCCGCTTGATGACCTGTCCGACGACTACAACGTCGACGACATTCTGCCTGCTATGGCAGGCGGTCTGAGCCACGACGGAACGCTCTATGCTGCTCCGTTCTACGGCGAAAGCTCGATGATCATGTATCGCACAGACCTCATGGAAGCTGCTGGCCTCGAAATGCCTGCTGCACCGACGTGGGACTTCATCCGCCAAGCTGCTGCGGCCATGACCGACCGCGACAATGAAATCAACGGCATCTGCCTGCGTGGTAAGGCCGGTTGGGGTGAAGGCGGCGCCTTCATCATGGCAATGGCGAACTCGTTCGGCGCACGTCCGTTCGACGAAGACTACATGGCCACCATGGATTCGGAAGCATGGGCCAACACCCTGAACTTCTACACGGGCATGATGGGTGAATCCGGTCCGGCTGGCTATGCCACCAACGGCTTCAACGAGAACCTGTCGCTGTTCAACCAGGGCAAGTGCGGCATGTGGATCGACGCAACGGTTGCGGCATCCTTCGTGACCAACCCGAACGACTCCGAAGTTGCAGACAGCGTTGGCTTCGCTCTCGCCCCCGACAATGGTCTGGGCAAGCGCTCCAACTGGCTCTGGGCTTGGGCATTGGCCGTTCCGGCAGGCTCCCAGAAGGTTGACGCTGCTAAGGAGTTCATCGAGTGGGCAACGTCCACCAGCTACATCGAGCTGGTTGCTGCCAACGAAGGCTGGGCCAACGTTCCTCCGGGCGCGCGCACGTCGCTTTACGAGAACGCGAACTACAAG
This sequence comes from uncultured Rhodobacterales bacterium, assembly GCA_964566835.1. Lineage (GTDB taxonomy): Bacteria > Pseudomonadota > Alphaproteobacteria > Rhodobacterales > Rhodobacteraceae > CAZMKY01. The sequence goes on along the minus strand of CAZMKY010000236.1, from coordinate 3,130 downwards.
GACGTTCCGTTCGCACAGATGACGCTGGACTCGATCCTTTCGGCTGACCCGAACAACCCGACCGTGGACCCAGTTCCTTACGTCGGCGTTCAGTTCGCTGCTATCCCGGAATGGGCTGGCTTCTGGTCGGAAGTAAGCCAGGAGTTCTCGGCAGCCTACGCTGGTCAGCAGAGCGTCGAGGACGCGCTGGGCAAGGCACAGTCGATCGTCAACGAAGCGCTTGAAGGCGCAGGCTACCAGTAAGGTATCCTCCCCGTCGGAGGGCGGCGCATTTAGTTCGCCCTCCGACACACTTTTTTCCGTAGAATTGTTCGCACGTTGATCTCCGGGCCTCGCGCCCGACGACAGAGGAATTGCGCCATGGCGACACAACAATCCAGATCCGCGGCCCGCTTTATGATGGCCCCGGCCGTGATCCTTCTACTTGGTTGGATGCTCGTGCCGCTGACGATGACCCTCTGGTTCTCGTTCCGGGACTACAGACCACTCAGAGGTGGTGACCAGGGCTTCGTTGGTTTTGAAAATTATGCTCGTTTTGTTTCTTCCAGCTCTTTCTGGCCCGCCGTTCAGACCACTCTCGTCATCGTTCTAGGCGTGCTCGTGATCACCGTGATGCTTGGCATCCTTCTGGCAATGCTTCTGGACCAACCAATGTGGGGCCAAGGCGTCGTCCGGATCCTGGTGATCGCACCTTTCTTCGTCATGCCGACGGTGTCCGCTTTGGTGTGGAAGAACATGTTCATGGATCCAAACAATGGCCTTCTGGCCCATCTTTGGAAGTTCTTCGGCGCCGACCCGGTGGTATGGCTAAGCGACGTGCCCGTTGCTTCGATCATCATGATCGTATCCTGGCAGTGGCTGCCCTTCGCGACGCTGATCCTGTTGACGGCCATCCAGTCGCTTGATGGTGAACAGCTTGAAGCCGCAGAAATGGACGGCGCATCGCCGCTCGCGCGCTTCTGGTTCATGGTGCTCCCGCACCTCAGCCGCGCGATCACCATCGTCATCCTGATCCAAACGATTTTCCTCTTGTCGATCTTTGCCGAGATCTTTGTCACCACCGGCGGCGCCTTCGGCACCCGGACGCTGACATACCTGATCTTCCAGCGTGTGCTTGAAAGTCAGAACGTCGGGCTTGGATCTGCAGGCGGTGTCTACGCCATCATCCTTGCCAATATCATTGCCATCTTCCTGATGCGCATTGTCGGCAAGAACCTGGACGCGTGAGGAGGACCTGACCATGGCACGTGCCGTTACAACAAACCGCAAGGTCCTGAACACCGCAGTTGCGTGGGGGGTCGGTCTCTTGATCTTCTTCCCGATCCTCTGGACCATTCTCACCAGCTTCAAGACGGAAGCCCAGGCGATTGCAGACCCTCCGGTCTTCCTGTTCTTCGACTGGACGCTTGAGAACTACGCTGTAGTGCAAGAACGTTCGAACTACGGGAAGTTCCTTTGGAACTCGATCATCATCGCAGGTGGCTCGACACTTCTGGGCATCATCATCGCGGTTCCCGCCGCGTGGTCGATGGCCTTCGTGCCCTCGCAGCGGACCAAGGACATCCTTCTGTGGATGCTGTCCACGAAGATGCTGCCGGCAGTGGGTGTTCTCTACCCGATCTACCTGCTGTTCATTCAGCTCGGACTTCTCGACAGCCGCTTTGGCCTTGTGATCGTGATGATGCTCATCAACCTGCCGATCATCGTCTGGATGCTTTACACCTACTTCCGGGAAATTCCGGTCGATATCCTCGAAGCCGCTCGGATGGATGGTGCATCGCTGAGGGAAGAGATCCTGTATGTCCTGACGCCAATGGCAATTCCGGGCATCGCATCGACGGTTCTCTTGAACTTCATCCTCGCCTGGAACGAAGCGTTTTGGACACTCAACCTCACCGCTGTTGACGCAGCACCTCTGACCGCCTTCATCGCGAGCTATTCCAGCCCCGAAGGCCTCTTCTACGCGAAGCTGAGTGCGGCTTCCACAATGGCCATTGCGCCGATCCTCATCCTCGGCTGGTTCAGCCAGAAGCAACTCGTACGCGGCCTCACATTTGGCGCGGTCAAGTAAGGAATTAGACCCATGGGAAAGATTACTCTGGAAAAGGTCACCAAAAGCTTCGGCGAAGTTGAGGTGATCCCCCCTCTGGACCTGACCATTGAAGACGGTGAATTTACGGTCTTCGTCGGCCCCTCCGGCTGCGGCAAGTCCACCCTTCTGCGCCTGATCGCAGGGTTGGAGGACATCTCCTCCGGGACCATCATGATCGACGGCGGAGACGTCAGTTCGGTTCCACCAGCCAAACGCGGCCTTGCAATGGTGTTCCAATCCTACGCGCTCTACCCGCACATGAGCGTTCGCAAGAACATCGCGTTCCCGATGCGGATGGCGAAAGTGCCGGAAGACGAGCAGAACCGCCGGATTGAATCTGCTGCAAAGGCACTGAACCTGACGGATTATCTTGATCGTCGTCCGGGTCAGCTTTCGGGTGGTCAGCGACAGCGTGTGGCCATTGGCCGTGCCATTGTTCGCGAACCTGCGGCCTTCCTTTTCGACGAACCTCTGTCGAACTTGGACGCCGCCCTGCGTGTCGGTATGCGGCTTGAGATCAGCGAATTGCACAAGCGTCTTGAGACGACGATGATCTACGTGACACACGATCAGGTCGAAGCCATGACCATGGCAGACAAGATCGTCGTCTTGCGTGCTGGCAATATCGAGCAAGTCGGCAGCCCGCTGGAACTCTATCGCAGCCCGCGTAACCTGTTCGTGGCAGGCTTTATTGGATCGCCGAAGATGAACTTCATTGAAGGTCCCGAAGCCGCAAAGCATGGCGCCCACACCATTGGTATCCGCCCCGAGCACATCGCGGTGTCGGCAGATGGCGGCACGTGGACAGGGCGCGTCGGGGTCTCCGAACACCTTGGTTCTGACACCTTCTTCCATGTTCACGATACGGGGCTGGCTGAAACCATCACCGTGCGTGCCGACGGAGAAGTTGGCTTCCGCCATGGCGACACGATACACCTCACCCCGCGTGAAGACGTACTGCACAAGTTCGATGCAGGGGGGCTGCGGATCGGATGAAGCGACTTGCTGGCAAGAACGCGCTGATCACTGGATCAGCGC
>CAZMKY010000235.1:0-10136 GCA_964566835.1 uncultured Rhodobacterales bacterium | reverse complement strand
AAGCCGAAGCCGAAGCCGAAGCCGAAGCCGAAGCCGAAGCCGAAGCCGAAGCCGAAGGAGTTCTGGAGCTGTCTGAAGAAAACCGTTTGGACGATGCTGAAAAAGACGACGTCACCGAAGATGACCCAGCCGATGAAGCCTTGGACGCCAACGCAGAAGCGGAAAGCGAAGCGGTTGACGATGCTGACGTAGAAGCGGCAGGCAACGACGAAGATGACGCCGAAGACATTTCGGCAGAGCCATTGGTCCTCGGCGCGGCTGCAACGGTCTCCAACATCATCGCGGACGACGACTTGCCGTCCATCGCGACCAACACGCCTGAAGCGTTCCCGGAAGGTATGGAGTTCAACCCGGAAGAACGGCGTCCGCGCATTTGCCTGATGGGCGAATTCAGCGCTGGCAAGTCGACCCTTTCCAACCTGCTTCTGGGCGCACGTTCACTGCCGGTGAACGTTACGGCCACGCAATTGCCACCTGTCTGGATCAGCTACGGCGATCGCACACCTTACCGTGTGGATCTTGAGGGCAATGAAACGCCGGTTGATCTGAACAAGATCGAAGATATTCCGGTTGAAGAAACCAGCCACATTCGGATTTTCCGCCGCGCGGATATCCTAGAGATCTGTGATCTGATCGACATGCCGGGCATCTCTGACCCCAATATGTCCGCCGACGTTTGGCAGCGCATGCTGCCGAAGGCGGATGCCGTCATCTGGTGTACGCATGCGACGCAAGCCTGGCGCCAGTCCGAAGCGGCCGTCTGGTCGATGATGGACCCGGAGTTGCAGAGAAAAAGCCTGCTGCTGCTGACGCGCATGGACAAGATCCTGACCGAGCGTGACCGTACCCGCGTGATGCGCCGGGTCGAGAAAGAGACGAAAGGCCTGTTTCGTGCGCAATTTGGCGTTTCGCTTCTCAAGGCGCTGGAAGCTGGCGATGACGAAGCGGCTTGGGCGAACAGTGGTGCAGAAGACTTTGTCGTGGAGCTTGTTGGCCTCATCCGCCACATCGCCCGTGACTTGTCGGATCCAGATGTGCTGGCTCGTGAAGAAGCAAGTGCGGTGTCGACCAGTCTGACGCAGCGACCGCGCCCCGTTGCGCAAATCGGTGATGCTGGTCTTGTAGAACGCCCGGCAGCCGAAAGCGCGGAGACCGGCCATGTCAGCCCTCAGCGCGTGCGCCCCAAAGCGGTATCTGTTGATCCTTCACGCCGCCGTTCCAGACCGTCACCAGAAGAACGCCTTGGCGGTTGACCTTTCCGCCTTGCGGCATCGCGGCTTGCGGTGCCGCTGGGCATGGACTAACCCGGTTGTAAGGCGCGCATTTTGTCGCCACAGCGGGAACTCTGCACACCAATGGATGTCACCGAAGAACTGAAACGGCTCCGGCAGAAGGTCACAGGATGCGATCTTGCCGCCTTTGCCGATATTGGCGCCTCCATGGTGCTGTCAGTGGCGCATGATGGTCAGGTTGCACAGGAAGACATGGATGCGCTTGTGCAGGCCGCCAAGGCTGCTTTGGACAGCGACTTGGCGACGGATGCCGCAAAACTCTTTGATGACAACGACGGGCAGCAAACGACAGTAACGGTCTCCACCCCGGATGAGGTGCGCCTGTTCTTGCGAAGCGCCGCGCGTCCGGCGGAAGCCCTGGTTCTTCTTTGCCGCGCTGACATCGACCTTGCCGCGGCCATTCATACAGCGCGAGAGGTTTTGGAGCAGATCGCGGCCAGCAATGTGGACGTCGGGGGAGAGGGCGCATGAGCGACTTTTCCCGCCTTGAAGAAAAGCTCGCCAAATTGGCCGAGCGTGAGAAGTCTGATCGTCAGATACGACGCCTGACTGGCGGCTCGGGCGATGTCCTTCTTGCTCGCTTTGTGTCCGAAGTCGACGAGATCATCCTGCCCCGCAAACTGACGCTCACGAGCGAAGGCGGCGCAGTCTTGAATGTCATTGTGGCAAGCCGCCGTCTTCAGGCCGTGCTTGCACCCTTGCCAAACGCGGCATCGGCAGCGGAAGCCTTGGCAGGCCAAGCCTTGGCTGCCGGCGACGAAGATGCGTTGGAAACGCTCGGCGGCGCGTTGCGTTCGCTCTTTGAACACGACGCCAACTTCAAGGTCAGCACCTCGCGGCCCGATGCATCACAAACCTTTCCTGCGGAAAGTGGTGTGCCCTCTGGTGCGCTGGCCCGGTCATGGGATGTATCCCTTGACGCGGCAGGTGACAGCGACTTTGACGGCGCAGCTCTGCTCAGCGATTTCCTGGATCAAGTCGGGGCGGAAGCGACCGCCTGGCTTCGGATCGACGCCGAGGACGTCACGGGACAGCACGGTTCAGACGCAGATGTCGAGCGGTTGAGCGCTGTGTTGGGCGAAATCCTGGACAGCTATCTTGGGAAGCAAGCGGTGCTTGGCGTTGATCCATCCGCCCCCGCGCTTGTCAGCTATGGCGCAGATCAAGCCGGTGTATTGCTGGCCGATCATGGGGCAGCAAAGGCAATTATCCTGGTCGCTTCCGGCCAAACGCAAGCGGCGATGGCCCGTTGGCAAAACATACTGGTGACAGCCAAGCGCTGACCTGCCAGATATAGTTTAACGCTAAACTAAATTTCGGGCCGTTTGTCGTGTCTGGTCAGGTGCAAGGGCAGTCACTAAACTTCGCAGCATGACTTTGCGGCTCAAACCCATACTTTCGGCAATCACCCTGCTCTTTATTGGTGCAGTGCTGGTCAGTGCCGTTTGGTGGTGGTCGTTGCGTCAGGCGCTGGAGCAGACAGCAGAACAGGCCGAAGCCGCCCTCTCGGTCGCAAGCACTTCGCTGACAGGGGAGCTTCAACAGTTCCGCGAACTTGTCGTTATACTGGCTGGTCAGCAGGACGTGATCGATTTTGCCAGCGGAGCGCCGGATGCAACACCGCCGAAGCTTCGCGCCTTGGCCGACAAAACCGGTTCACAAGACCTGCGCATCGTCAGCACATCGGGCAGAGTTCTTGCGACTGCGCGCGACGCGGCACCAGCCTTCGAGACGGGCGCGGCACTTCGCCGGGCGGAAACAGGCGCTTTGGGTGGCGACAAGCGTCGCACCGAAGAAGGCGATCGCGTTTTCCGCTTCGCAGCACCAATCTTTTCCGACGGGAAAGCCATTGCCGCCGTCGTCGTCGATGTCGACGCATGGACCATCGAAGCCTCTTGGCACGGGAGCGCGCAGGCCGTTTTCTTCACAGACGCATTGGGGGAAGTCTTCGTCTCCAATCGACCGGCCCTGATCCTGACCAACGTGTTGCCGGATGCCGAGCCGGCGACGATGTTCCCGGAACATGGCGTCTGGCAGTTGGGCCGTTTCGAGATGTGGACCTTTGGCACTGCCGGTGGCCTGCCGCCAAGGTCTTTGCACATCACCCGTCCGTTGCCCGCTCTTGGACTGACGGCAGAACTTTTGGCCGACACCGGCGGGGCGTTTCGGTTGGCCAATCTGCAGGCCTCGGTGATGGGGGCGGTCTACCTGCTTGCCCTCGCTCTTTGGCGTGGCGCGGCAGAACGCAGACGCCGCTTGTCAGACAGGCTGGCGCTTCAGGCCGGTATTACCGCCGCACTGGAAACCCGTGTCGCAGAACGGACGCAGGATCTGCAGGATGCAAACGCGAACTTGCGGTCCGAGATCCGGGAAAGGCAAGCGGCCGAGACGCGGTTGAAGCAGGCGCAGGCAGATCTGGTTCAGGCGGGCAAGCTGGCCGCGCTTGGCCACATGTCCGCTGGCATCAGCCACGAATTGAACCAGCCTTTGATGGCCATCCGGTCGTTTTCGGACAACGCATTGGCCTTTCTCGATCGCGGCAAGTCCGAACGCGTGTCCGAGAACCTGTCTCGTATTTCCTCGCTCGCTGGGCGGATGGACCGCATCATTCGAAATCTCCGCGCCTTCGCCAGACAGGAAATCGATCCGGCCAAGCCGGTTGATTTGCGCAACATCGTGGAAGAGGCGCTTTTGATTGCGGGTGATGGCTTAGAAACTGCAGGAATAGCTTTGGATTGGCGGCGACCCGACGCGCCGATTGGGGTCATGGGGGGGGACGTGCGGCTGCAGCAAGTCATCGTCAACCTGATCTCGAACGCACGCGATGCAATGTCTGACGCGGATGAGAAACAGCTTACGATCTTCATCGACGAAAGCGGCCCGGTATCGCTGGTCGTTGAAGACACGGGCACTGGCATCGATCTGCCAGAGCGTGTCTTCGACCCGTTTTACTCGACCAAGGAAACGGGCGACGCTGACAGCCTTGGACTGGGGCTTTCGATTTCCTATGGCATCGTCAAATCCTTTGACGGAGAACTCCGTGCTGAAAACCGCGATGACGGGGGCGCGCGCTTTACCGTCGTCCTTCGTCCGGCTGATTTGAGGGCTGTCGCATGATCCGGAAAGTGCTTGTCGTCGACGACGACCGGGCCGTGCGGGAGGCTCTGCAGCAAACGCTTGAATTGGCGGACCTCGAACCCGTGATGGCCGGGTCCGTTACGGTCGCCAAGGATGTCGTAGACCAGAATTTCGAAGGAATCGTGCTGAGCGACATTCGAATGCCCGGCAAAGATGGTTTCGATTTTCTCGAGCATCTCGTGGCACTCGACCGCGATTTGCCAGTCATCTTGCTGACCGGTCATGCGGATGTGCCGATGGCGGTTCGGGCCATGTCGACAGGGGCATTCGACTTTCTGGAAAAACCCTGTGCGCCCGCCGAACTGGTGAAAAGCGTTCGACGCGGGCTGGAGACGCGGCGTTTGGCGCTCGAGAACCGCGCGCTGCGCCGGGAGATCGCGGATGGCGACATTGTTGCCCGGCTCATGCCCGGTCTTTCGCCCGCCATGGGGGCTTTGCGCGCACAAGTCCGGACCATGGCTTCAAGCCGCGCACCCGTGCTGGTCACGGCAGAGGCTGGCCTGTCGTGTCGCCGGGTGGCCGATGCGCTTCACCGTCGTTCTCCGCGATCTGACGGTCCGTTCGCTACGCTTCGTGCCACGTCCATGGACCCCATCGCCGTGGCTGCCCGTGTCGCCGACGCGGAAGGCGGAACATTGTTCCTCGACACCTGCAACCGGCTGTCATCCGAAACGCAGGGTGTTCTCTGCGATGCACTGGACGAAGCGGCGGACGTGCGCGTGGTTGCAGGGTATCTCGACGGGGCTGACGCACCGACACTGATGCCGGATCTGCGTCTGCGTCTCGATGTCTTGCGCCTGAGGATTCCACCGCTTCGCGAACGCCCGCAGGATATCGTGGGTCTCTTCAAGCGCTACGCAGCTGGTGTGGCCGAGCAGGGGGATCTCGTCGTGCCGGACATCGGTCCGGAAGAAGCCGCATGGCTCACAGCGCAGGATTGGCCCGGCAATGACCGCGCACTTCGGAATTCAGCCGTCCGCTTTGTGATGGGCGAACGGGACTGGGAAAGCACGGAGCAGATGAGCCTGACCGAGCGCATGGGGCTTTTTGAACGCGCGCTTCTGGTTGAGGCGTTGGAGCGTTCGAGGGGGCAGGCGGGCAAAGCAGCCGAAAGCCTCGGTCTGCCGCGCAAGACTTTTTACGACAAGTTGGCCCGCTACAGCCTGAAGCCAGAGGTCTACAGGTCGTAGAAAGTGTGCGGATTTCCGCACAACCCCGGCGCAGCGGTGTGCGGCCTCTCGCACAATCGTCGAGCAGCCCAGTCAAGGGTGTTAGTTAAGCTTCTGAAATCGTTGTCGTTAGCGCGCTCAATGATAAATCATCTTGCCGTCGGTTCCTGTGCGACTAGCGTATCTATCAGTTCAAAGGGAGGAACTGAGAAATGATCCGCACAACTTGTGTGGCCGCTCTACTTGCGGCTGCCTTCACGACGACGGCTACGACCAGCGCCCATGCGGCCTGCGATGCTGGCGAAATCGTCATCAAATTCAGCCACGTGACGAACACCGACCGTCACCCCAAGGGCATCGCTGCCACGCTTCTTCAGGAACGTGTCAACGAAGAGATGAATGGCACGGCCTGTATGGAAGTGTTCCCGAACTCGACGCTCTACAATGACGACCAGGTTCTGGAAGCCATGCTGCAGGGTGACGTTCAGCTCGCCGCACCATCGCTGTCGAAGTTCGAAACCTTCACCAAACAGTATCGCATCTTCGATCTGCCCTTCATGTTCGCCAACATTGAAGCGGTTGACGCATTCCAGAACAGCGACACCGGCCAGGCCATGAAAGAGGCCATGGTGCGCCGCGGTCTTCTGGGACTGGAATTCTGGCACAATGGCATGAAGCAGTTTTCGGCCAATGTTCCGCTTGAAGCACCGACCGACGCTTCGGGCCTGAAGTTCCGCGTTCAGCCGTCTGACGTGCTTGTCGCACAGATGGAAGCGCTGGGCGCAAGCCCACAGCCGATGGCCTTCTCGGAAGTCTACGGCGCGCTGCAGCAGGGCGTTGTCGATGGCCAGGAAAACACGTGGTCCAACATCTGGGGCCAGAAGTTCTTCGAAGTGCAGGATGGCATCACCGAAACCAACCACGGCATCATCGACTATCTCGTCGTGACCTCGGTTGACTGGTGGGAAGGTCTGGATGCGGATGTCCGCGACCAGCTTGCCACGATCCTGAACGAAGTGACCGTCACCCGGAACGCTGAATCCTTCGCCGTGAACGAAGAGGCCAAGCAGTCGGTCATCAACGCTGGTGGCGTTGTGCGTCAGCTTTCGGCGGAACAGCGTCAGGCTTGGGTTGATGCGATGAAGCCGGTTTGGTCGCAGTTCGAAGGCGATGTCGGTCAGGCAAACATCGACGCCGCTCAGAAGATCAACATGGATGTGACGGGCTAAGGTCCGCACTTGGACGGGCCAGCGACTGGCCCGTCCGCACCCCCTCTAGACATCTGGCAATCCCATGAGTTCCAAGCGCTATACGCCCCGGACCCGTTTGGGCCGGATCGTCAACACATTCGAAGAAACAGCTATCGCTGTTCTTCTGGGTCTGATGACCCTTGTGACATTCATCAACGTCGTGCTTCGCTATGGCTTCAACTCGTCCCTGATCTGGGGGCTGGAGGTGACGCTGATCTTGTTTGCATGGCTCATCCTGTTCGGTGTCAGCTACTGCGTGAAAGTCACCGCGCATCTGGGCGTGGATGCCGTTCTAAACGTGCTGAGCGCGGGGCCACGCAAGGCGCTCACGCTGCTCGCGGCTGCGCTTTGCCTGATTTACGCGTTCCTTCTTATGAAAGGCGCTTGGGACTATTGGGCACCCTTCGCAGGGTTCTACACGACAACCGGGGACTGGTTCCCGACAGGATTTGACGAACGCACCCGCGACCGTGCGTTCTACATGACCGATCAGGTCCCGATGTTAGAGATGTTCCGCTGGCTGGAAGACGCCATCAACTATGGCGACGAATACGACAAGCTGCCGCGCGTTATCCCCTACGCCATGCTGCCCTTCGGTGTCGCCTTGTTACTCTACCGGTTCATTGAAGCCACCGTCGGTATCGTTCGCGGAACCCGCAGCGGTCTGATCGTCAGCCACGAAGTCGAAGACGCCATCGACGACATAGCCGCCAAGCGGGAGGAAGCGTGACATGGAAGTCGCCGTACTCTTTGGACTGATCATCCTCTTTCTTCTGATCGGTGTGCCCATCGCGGTCTCACTGGGACTGTCTTCGATCATCTTTCTTCTGGTGCTGTCCGACACCTCGCTCGCGTCGATTGCGCAGAGCTTTTATCAGGCGATGGCAGGTCACTATACGCTTTTGGCCATCCCGTTCTTCATCCTGGCCTCGGCCTTCATGTCGACAGGTGGTGTGGCGGCGCGGATCATTCGCTTCTCGATCGCACTGGTCGGGCACTTGCCAGGTGGTCTGGCGATCGCGGGCGTCTTTGCCTGTATGATGTTCGCCGCATTGTCCGGATCTTCGCCTGCCACGGTGGTTGCCATCGGGACAATCGTGATCGCTGGCATGCGCCAGGTTGGCTATAGCCGCGACTTTGCGGCAGGCGTCATATGTAACGCGGGCACGCTTGGCATTCTGATCCCGCCGTCCATCGTCATGGTCGTCTACGCCTCGGCGACGGATGTGTCCGTGGGCCGCATGTTCCTTGCAGGCGTCATTCCGGGCCTTCTGGCTGGCTTGATGCTGATGACGACGATCTACGTCATCGCCAAGGTCAAGAACTTGCCAAAGGGCGAATGGCAGGGCTGGGGCGAGGTGTGGGCATCAGCACGCGAAGCGTCGTGGGGCCTATTCCTGATCGTCATCATTCTGGGCGGTATCTATGGCGGCATATTCACACCGACCGAGGCCGCGGCCGTCGCGGCAGTCTATGCCTTCCTGATCGCCAGCTTCGTCTATCGCGACATGGGCCCCTTGTCGGCCGATGGTGCCGTTGGCTCGGCCTCTCTGGCGGACGCCGGGGTTCCCATGGGCGGCAAGCCAAAAAGCTTGTCCGCGGCTGCTGTCGATGTGGTCGACGCTCGTTCCAGCCTTCTGCAGAAGCCTTGGGCTCTGGTCACGGCGTTCTTCCACCGCGACACCAAGAACACGCTTTTTGAAGCGGGCAAGCTGACCATCACACTGATGTTCATCATCGCCAATGCGCTGATCCTCAAGCACGTGCTGACCGATGAACAAATCCCGCAGACCATTGCCGCGGCGATGCTGGATGCCGGATTTGGCCCGATCATGTTCCTTGTGATCGTGAACGTCATCCTGCTGATCGGTGGTCAGTTCATGGAGCCATCGGGCCTGATCGTCATCGTCGCACCGCTGGTCTTCCCGATCGCGATCGAGCTTGGTATCGACCCGATCCACCTTGGCATCATCATGGTGGTGAACATGGAAATCGGGATGATCACGCCGCCCGTTGGTCTGAACCTCTTCGTGACGTCTGGCGTCGCGGGAATGCCGGTAATGGGCGTCGTAAAAGCGGCCCTGCCGTTCCTCAGCGTCCTCTTCGTCTTCCTGATCCTCGTCACCTACGTGCCGTGGCTGTCGACGTTCCTGCCGACCACGATGATGGGCCCCGAGATCATAACGAGGTAGCGATTCCGGTCGTCTTTCGGGGCGGCCGGACACCTTCGCTCAAGGTGAATGCCTCATTTTCGGGCAGCACACCCCAAAGCGCCGCAATTTTCGGCACATGCCCCGGATCTGCGCAGAAAGATGACCTGACAAGCTTCCGAATTGAGCAGCCTGCTCGGATTGTCGGCGTGCCCGTGGGGACGCGGGTCACCTGAAACGTGCGATGACGCCCAGACGTAGCAATCGAAGACGCCATCGCACTCCGCAACTGAAATTGCGTGGGGGAAACCGTATGCCGTCTTTTTGGCCATGTTCAAGCATGGACTACGACCGGCTGCGCGACGTCACGCGACCTCAACGAAGGATCTTGCGATGAAACGTCTCGCACTTCTTACCACCTCGGCGCTGACCGCCGGTCTTCTTTCCGCTCCGGCACATGCTGCCGATTGCCCGATCAAGGTCGGTGTCCTGCACTCCTTGTCCGGCACGATGGCCATCTCGGAAACGACGCTGAAAGACACGATGGAGATGCTTGTCGAACAGCAGAACGCAAAAGGCGGCGTTCTGGGTTGTGAACTGGAAGCCGTTGTCGTCGACCCTGCGTCGGACTGGCCGCTGTTTGCTGAAAAGGCGCGTGAACTGCTGACCGTGCACGAAGTCGACGTGATCTTCGGCAACTGGACGTCCGTTTCGCGGAAGTCGGTTCTGCCGGTCATCGAAGAACTGAATGGCCTCCTGTTCTACCCGGTGCAGTATGAAGGTGAAGAGTCGTCCAAGAACGTCTTCTACACCGGTGCAGCCCCCAACCAGCAGGCCATCCCGGCCACGGACTACTTCCTGGAAGAGCTTGAAGTCGAAAAATTCGCGCTTCTGGGCACCGACTATGTCTATCCGCGTACCACGAACAACATTCTTGAAAGCTACCTTCAGCAGAAGGGCATCGCGGCCGAGGACATCTTCGTGAACTACACGCCGTTCGGTCATTCCGACTGGTCCAAGATCGTGGCTGACGTCGTCGCTCTTGGTGAAGACGGCAAAAAGGTCGGTGTGATCTCAACGATCAACGGCGACGCAAACGTGGGCTTCTACAAAGAACTGGCCGCCGCGGGCGTCAGC
>CAZMKY010000234.1:0-5052 GCA_964566835.1 uncultured Rhodobacterales bacterium | reverse complement strand
GCCTTCGCTTTCCAGCCGAGCTTCGATCGTTTGGTAGAGTTCCGCGCATTGCTGCCCTGCTCCGCCGTGGACATCGCCAAGCATGCCCACCCCTGTTGCCATGACCGAGTTCAGACCGACACCACACGTCGCAGCCATGCGCGCCGCGGCAATTGATGGGGCCTGCGGGCCGTGATCGACACCGGCCACCAATGCGCATTCTAAAAGCGCGGCCTCCTCTACCTTTGGGAGCGTTCCGCGGGTCATCAGCCATATCATCTGGCCGAAGCCGATCGTACCGATCAGATCTTCGATGGCATGTCCACGGAACGCGATGCGTCCCGGTTCCATGTCTATGATCGACGTGCGCCACCAGTCTCGAACCGCATCAGAGTCGTCGTTCATCCTGTCTCTCACCTTGAGAATCTCTTGTCGTCCCTGACGCTACACGACGCAGCCCTTCCGTGCGAACGGCAGACTGAGTGTAACCAATATGGACGCAAAATCGGGCTTCGTTTCGTTCGAATGACCAATCTGTATCGGAATCTCGCTTATTCTTGCCGTAACGGAAAACGAGTGCTCTGATTGGGCATGTGGTGTCCGTTTCCCGTAGGGGCGGGCATATCGCGGCAACGCGAGTGGGGGTAAATCGTGTCTCAGACACTTTGGTACATCGCCGTGGTGGCTTCGGCCCCGCGCCGCAGAGGTTGTCTGTTTTGATGGCCCGGCTTTTTACGGCCTCGGGCTTCGCCTTGAGTTTGGCCATGGCCACACCTGCAGTGGCGCTTTGCGACTTTGACGCCTACGCACACCGGGCCGCTCTGAATAATCCATCCTCGATTGAGCAGCTGAAGCTTCGCGTTCATCGGGGCCCGGCTTGGTACCTGAAGCAGCTGAGGAATGCCGTTACCGGTCAGGTTGATGAGACACCCCTGCCGGCGACACTGACGGTGCGCTACAGCTTTGGCGCCTGTGACTGGGAAGCCAGCGTGCTTGGTCGCGACAATAGCCCGCCGACCTCGCTTGAGGCGTCCCCGTTCGACGTCTCATTGCCCGCTGGACGCGTTCTGAATGCCAACCGCTTTCGGCTGCATTACGCACCCGGCGATGCGCTGACCTACGATATCGTTGTCACAGCTGCGCTTCGAAAACTTGGCTTCATCGCACCCGAGACATTTGCGCTGGAGGCGACCTTGGGGGGCAGATCGGGGCGATTTGTCTTTCAGGAACACATCGGCAAACCGATGCTGGAGCGAAATCGTCGCCCTTATGGTCCGATGTTCAATACAGGTCGGAGCACGGGACCCGGTGGACGATTTTCGCTGACCAGAATGGTCAACCCTCATTGGGCTGCCAGAAGCGACGCCAATCTGTCAGTCGCCACATCCGCCTTGCTTGCACTGCAGTCTTTGCCAAGCACACTCGATACGGAAGGTCCGGTCTATTTCAACCGCTACACGCAATCCCTTGAGCCCATACTGTCCGGTCGAGACGCAGGGCGTCGTCTGGTTGCTGCGAGCGGCGCGGGGGAAAGTGCGATGGCCGCCAAGTTGGCGGCGCGGATTAGAGCCTTGCGGGCCGACGAAGCCTTCTCGAAGTCGGTTTCCTTGCGTTTGGCTCTTTCCAAAGATCGCAGCAATCTGGCGAGCGACGCTTTGGCGACATTCGAAGACGCCGTCACCACTGCTGTGTCCGCGGGCCCACCTTTGGCGACGCGACGCGATACCGTCAGTGACGCAAGTATCTCGACGTTAACGCTTCAGGGCGGGCGGCTCGCGACCGGATTCGCCGGTATTGTGACGGCACCCGACGGCCGACGCATCCACGTTGAGCTCTCGGCTCTCGACGTGATCAAGGTCCTCTCGGGGAACGGATTGAATGGCCAACCCGTTGTTCTCGCGGACACTGTAGATCCCAGAGGCAAGGCGCACCTCAACAAGATCGCTTTTTCGGAGGGCGACATTCTGCATTCAGACGGAGCGGTCGTCGCAGTCGACACCAACGCCAAGACGGTTGCCATCCAGCAGGCCAGCCCGACCGATTGGGCCGTGATCCGGGGGGCGACGCTGGAAGGGTGGAATGTCATTTTCTTCGGCACGCCGCAGGATGAAGAATCGCTGCAGGTGAAACCCGTTGGACCGGATGGCTGCCTGACATTTTACGACACCGACTTCTTTGGCAGTTCCATCATCAGTCTGGATGGCGCATGCGCCGAAAGTGTCAGCCTTGTGAGTTCCCGCGGACAGCTTGATCTTCTGGCGGTCGAGAACGGCTTCAACCATGCCATCGGCATTGACCTTTCAGACATCGAAATCGATGAGCTTCTCGTTACGGGCACCGGTGGTGATTGTTTGGCCGTCAGCGGCGCCCGCACCACGATCCGTCACGCGCAGTTGGACGTGTGCGGGGAAACGGGAATCGCCGTTGGTGACAACTCGGACCTGATGATTAGCGACGCAAAGGTGCAAAGTCAGGAGCTTGGGGTTTCGGCTTGGGGCCTGTCGATCGCACATATCGAGAGCTTTGCGCCTTCGGAGATGTCACCCTGCGGTGCGACAGATCACGCACCTTTCGTGATTGGCGCAACGAATGCCGAGGAAGACCGCACGAAGTGTCATGCAGGCTTTGAACACGAGACCGGTTCAGAGATCGTGATTGGTGCCCTGCGAGAGGAAATCGCTGGCTTTGGCCGGACTGGAACAGAGGCGTCGCAATAACATCTGACCTCAATCGAACGCCATCGCAGCGCCCTGCCCGGCGCGACGCCCGAACACAGCACCAGAGGTCAGGCCTGAACCACCCGGATATCCGTTGTAGAAGACACCGCCTACCAACTCGCCGCAGGCATAAAGCCCGCCAATTGGTGCGTCGTTGGCACCCAACACCCGTCCCTGACCATCCACTTTCAGGCCACCATAGGTGAACGTAATCCCGCAGGTGACCGGATAAGCCCTGAACGGACCAGTATCGATCTTCTGCGCCCAGTTTGACTTGGCCAGATCCAGCCCTTTCGTGCCCTTGCCGTCCAGAGAGGTCGGGTCGAATGCGACGCCGTCATCAACGGCATCATTGTAGGCGCGCAAGGTGTCCATTGCTGCGGACTTGTCCAAGCCATCCAGCTGTTCAACCAATGACTCAAGCGTTTCGGCTTCTACAAAATGCGCATCATGGAAGTGATACTCCGCGTAGAGCAGATCAAAGACCTTTGCGTCGAAGATCTGCCACGCGCGGCCGCCGGGTTGTTCGATAATGGCCCGCCCGAATTGGGCATAGGTGTAGTTCCGGAAATTGATGCCTTCGTCCACGAAACGCGCGCCGTTCTCGTTCAACATTACACCCAGAAAGTAGCAGATCTTGCGGTAGTTCTTGCGCTCTCCATGGGGCAAATCAAGGTTGCCGAAGTTCGGCATGTGCAGATCCATCGGGGTTGCGTGGCAACCTTGGTAGAACCCGTTGTTTTGCGCGCCAAGGCGCTCCGCCATGACCAATCCATCGCCAGTATTGTGCGGAGTACCGCGTACTTTCGCCTTGTCCCAGCCCGGACCAATATGCTTCTGACGCAGTGCAGCGTCGGCTTCGAAACCGCCTGAGGCAAGGACGACGGCATCTGCTTCGAGCGTTTCGCCAGAGCTTGTTTCGACACCGGTCACAACGCCGTTCTCTGTGACCAGATCAGTGACTGCGCAGTTGTAGCGGATCTCTCCGCCCATCCTCTGGACAGCGTCTCGTTCCTGCTCGAAGAGTCCGACGCCCTCGTTCTCTGCTGCCAAAGTCAGACCACCCCAGAACACGTAGCGTCCGTCCTTCTCAAAGCTTTGACGCGAATAGATCGGTTCAAACTTCACGTCATGCGACGCGAGCCAAAGCAGCGTCTCGTAGCTCTTGGAAACCAACGCCTCTTGTTCGACACTCAGCGGGCGACCGTCGTTGAAGCCCAGAAGGTCCTCTTTGAATTTGGCTTCTGTATAGCTTCCGAAATCCGTTTTCGGCAGGCGCGGATCGCTGGGATTGCTGATCAGAGGCTCCAGATCCTTGCCGGATGCATAGGCAAACCGCATCGCACCAGCGGTGTATTTTGTATTGCCGCCGGCCAGTACTTCGTCCGCCTTTTCCAGGACCAGAACCTCTGCCCCATGTTCCAATGCAGAAATGGCAGCGCAAAGCGCCGCGTTTCCGGTTCCGGCGACGATGACTTTGGTCATTTGGTCCAGACCTCTGGGTTGATGATGTGAATAGGAGCGCCGTGCGCGAACGCGTTGACCTGATCAAAGATGTCCGAAAATTGCAGATCGAATTCGTCTTCGGTGACGTAGCCGATATGCGGGGTCGGCAGCACATTGGGGGACACAAGCAAGGGATGCGTGGTGTCGGTTAGCGGTTCCGTGTCGAATACATCGACCGCCGCAAAGATTCGGCCCTTGACGATCTCCGCCTCCAACGCGCCAGGGGCCACAAGGCCTGAGCGCGATGTGTTCACGAAAAGGCTTCGAGGTGACATCGCCGCCAGGTCTGCAGCTGTGACGATACCTTTCGTCGCTGGCTTCAATCGAACATGTAAACTGACGACGTCTGACGTGGCGAAGAAGGCCTCTCGTGAGGCGGCCACGGTTTCACCGTCGCTCCGCGCCCTCGCGCGTCCCTCCTCCGAACTCCACCACTGAACATTCATGCCCAGCGCCTTGGCATAGCCGCCAACGGCGCGGGCGATGCGCCCATAGCCGTAAAGGCCCAGTGTCCGGCCACGCAAAGTGCGGCCAACGCCAGATTGCCACTGCCCTGACCGGATTGAACGGACTTGTTCCGGAATCTGGCGATAGCTTGCGAGGATCAATGCCAATGTATGTTCGGCAGCCGCGTAAGACGGCGTATCGGAATGCATGTTTGAGCAAAGAAGGACGCCATGTTGAGTGCAGGCGTCGACGTCTATATGCGGATAAACGCTGCGCTGAGAGATCAGTTGTAAGTTCGGCAAACGTTCCAGCAGATCTGCCCCGACCTTCGTGCGTTCCCGAAACAGAACCAGTGCTTCGGCCTCATTCACCTGCTGCGCCAACCGCGCTGGATCAGGTTCGT
>CAZMKY010000233.1:0-3377 GCA_964566835.1 uncultured Rhodobacterales bacterium | reverse complement strand
GGCCGTTCTGCTTCTGTTTGGTATCGGACTATTGCTGGGGCTGGCCGCGTCGCCGCCATTGGCCGAACGCAATGGCTTTGGTGCCTTTCACTATGTCGAGCGTCAGGTGATCTTCGGGTCGATGGCGCTTGTTGCGATTTTTACCTTTTCGCTCATGCCACCGAAGACCGTGCGCCGGCTTGCGATCATCGGGTTTCTCGTCTCGTTCATTGCACTTCTTGGGTTGCCCTTTCTGGGAACCGATTTCGGCAAGGGCGCCGTCCGCTGGTATTCGTTGGGCTTTGGGTCCTTCCAGCCCTCGGAGTTTCTGAAGCCCGGCTTCATCGTGCTGGCAGGCTGGATGATCGCCGCTTCGAACGAGGTCGCGGGACCGCCCGGCAAGACGTATTCGTTTCTTCTGGCGTTGATGATCGTTCTGTTGCTGGCGCTGCAGCCCGATTTTGGGCAGGCCTGCCTGATCCTGTTTTCCTGGGGTGTGATGTATTTTGTTGGCGGCGCGCCTTTTCTGGTTTTGGCCGCCATACTCGGACTGACCATCTTCGGTGGCGTCATGGCCTACAACATGTCGGAACACTTTGCGCGCCGCATCGATGGCTTCCTTTCCGCCGATGTCGATCCGACGACGCAGCTTGGCTATGCGGCCAACGCCATTCGGGAAGGCGGCTTCTTTGGCGTTGGCGTGGGGGAGGGGACGGTCAAATGGTCTTTGCCTGATGCGCATACCGATTTCATCATTGCGGTTGCGGCCGAAGAATATGGTTTGGTGCTGGTTCTGTTCATCATCGCGCTCTACGCGACCGTTGTTCTGCGGTCTCTTTTGCGGTTGATGCGCGAACGTGATCCTTTCATCCGCCTGGCGGGAACGGGACTGGCTTGCGTCTTCGCCGTCCAGGCGATGATCAACATGTCCGTCGCTGTGCGCCTCTTGCCAGCCAAGGGCATGACACTGCCCTTCGTGAGCTACGGCGGATCGTCGTTGATCGCGGCGGGGATAACGGTTGGCATGCTTCTGGCACTGACCCGGACCCGGCCACAAGGCGAGTTTTCGGATGTCCTGACGCGCGGAGGGCGGGGATGAGTGTGCCGCACCTCGTCATCGCGGCTGGCGGAACGGGCGGGCACATGTTCCCGGCCCAAGCGTTGGCGACGGAGATGCTTTCGCGTGGTTGGCGCGTGACGCTCTCGACCGATGACCGGGGCGCGCGCTACGCGGGCGGCTTCCCGGATGCTGTCGAGAAACGCATCGTGCCGGCAGCAACCTTTGCGCGGGGTGGCATTGCGGCAAAATTGGCTGCCCCGTTTCGGATCGTTGGCGGCATCGCGAAAGCGACACTCGGCTTTGCGAAGGAGCGTCCAACCGTCGTTGCCGGCTTTGGCGGCTATCCTTCGATCCCGGCTCTGGCGGCGGCAACCGGACTTGGCATTCCGCGTCTCATTCACGAGCAGAACGGTGTTCTGGGGCGCGTGAACAAGGCCTTCGCGCGCCGTGTCAGTGCCGTGGCATGTGGCACGTGGCCGACGCGGTTGCCTGACGGAGTGAGGGGGGTCCACATCGGCAACCCTGTCCGTGCCGAGATCCTCGCAAGGGCGGCCGCGTCTTACATTTCGCCAGGTGACCATCCAATGAGCTTGCTGGTAATGGGTGGCAGCCAAGGGGCTCGCATCTTGTCCGACATCGTGCCCGATGCCGTTGTCCGCTTGCCTGAACATATCCGCCGTCATTTACGCGTGAGCCACCAAGCACGGCCTGAAGACCAAGAGCGTGTGGCCGAAGTCTATGCCGGCGCTGGCATCATGGCGGAGGTGGAGCCTTTCTTTCACGACGTGCCGCGCCGTATCGCCGAAGCCCAGCTTGTCGTCAGCCGATCCGGTGCGTCGTCCATCGCGGATATTAGCGTTATCGGCCGCCCTTCGATCCTGATCCCCCTGGCCAGCGCCATGGATGACCACCAGACCGCCAATGCGCGTGGTTTGGTTGATGCGGATGCGGCGGTTTTGATTCCTGAATCCAAGCTCGATCCCGCCAGTCTGGCGGAACAAATGCTTATGGTTCTGAGTAATCCCAGTGCCGCTGCGCGCATGCGCGAGAATGCATTGGCCCAAGGCCTGCCCGATGCGGCAGACCGATTGGCTTCGCTGGTGGAAACTTTGGCCGAAAGCCGGGCCCTGACGACGAAGGAGACATGAGATGAACGCCGCCGCCGTCACGAAGCTGCCGACCGAAATGGGGCCGATCCACTTTGTTGGCATCGGCGGTATAGGCATGTCAGGGATCGCCGAAGTCCTGCTGGAGTTCGGATACACCGTGCAGGGGTCGGACCTTAAGGCGTCCAAGATCACGGATCGTCTTGAACGCCTCGGCGCACGGATCATGATCGGGCAAAAGGCCGAGAACCTCGAAGGCGCCGAAGTCATCGTGATTTCCTCGGCGATCAAGCCGGGAAATGCGGAACTGGATGAAGCGCGTGCCAAAGGTCTGCCGGTTGTGCGCCGGGCCGAGATGTTGGCCGAGCTGATGCGTATGCGGTCCAACATCGCTGTCGCGGGAACGCATGGTAAGACGACCACGACGACAATGGTGGCGGCCCTGCTGGACGGCGGCGGGATCGACCCGACTGTCATTAATGGCGGCATCATTCACGCCTATGGATCCAATGCCCGTGTGGGCGAAGGCGAATGGATGGTCGTTGAGGCGGATGAAAGCGACGGCACGTTCAACAGGCTGCCCGCAACGATTGCCATCGTCACCAACATCGATCCCGAGCACATGGAGCATTGGGGCGATTTCGACGAGTTGCGCAAAGGCTTTACCGACTTCGTATCCAACATTCCGTTCTATGGCCTCGCCGTTCTGTGCACTGATCATCCCGAAGTTCAGGCTTTGGTCGGACGCGTGACGGACCGCCGGGTCGTGACCTACGGTTTCAACGCCCAGGCTGACGTTCGGGCGACCAACCTTACATACGAGAATGGCACCGCCATTTTCGATGTTGTCCTGCAAAAGGAAGACATGGTCATCGAAGGGCTGCGGCTGCCAATGCCCGGCGATCACAACGTGTCGAATGCTCTGTCGGCTATTGCCGTGGCGCGGCATCTGGGCATGAAAGCGGAAGAGATCAGGGCGGCGCTTGAAAGCTTCAGCGGCGTCAACCGACGGTTCACCAAGGTTGGCGAACCTCTTGGGATCACGATCATCGATGACTATGGTCATCACCCGGTTGAGATTGCCGCGGTGCTGAAAGCCGCGCGCCAGGCGACCGAGGGCCGCGTCATTGCGGTGCACCAGCCGCATCGCTACAGCCGCCTGTCCTCTCTCTTTCCTGATTTCTGCGCTTGCTTCAACGACGCCGATGTCGTCGGCATAGCCGAGGTCTTTG
>CAZMKY010000232.1:0-1662 GCA_964566835.1 uncultured Rhodobacterales bacterium | reverse complement strand
GAGCGATGAGGGCGTCTGCCAGGGCGTTGTTTGCTGGTGCCTTGAGGACGGGTCTATCCATGTCTTCAATGCCAAGATGACCGTGCTGGCCACCGGCGGCTATGGCCGCGCTTACTTCTCGGCCACGTCGGCGCATACCTGCACCGGTGACGGCGGGGGCATGGTCGCCCGTGCCGGACTGCCGCTTCAGGATATGGAATTCGTGCAGTTCCACCCGACCGGCATCTACGGCTCCGGTTGTCTGATCACGGAAGGTGCCCGCGGCGAAGGGGGCTACCTGACCAACTCGGAAGGCGAACGCTTCATGGAGCGGTACGCGCCAACCTATAAGGATCTCGCCAGCCGCGACGTTGTCAGCCGCTGCATGACGATGGAAATTCGCGAAGGCCGCGGTGTCGGGGCCGATGGTGATCACATCCACCTTCACCTGAACCACCTTCCACCGGAAACGCTGGCCGAACGCCTGCCGGGTATCTCGGAAAGCGCGCGGATCTTTGCAGGTGTCGATCTGACGAAGGAACCGATCCCGGTCCTGCCGACGGTCCACTACAACATGGGTGGCATCCCGACAAACTACTGGGGTGAAGTGCTGAACCCCACGGCAGGTGATCCTGACCGGATCGCACCCGGCCTGATGGCCGTCGGCGAAGCCGGCTGCGCCTCCGTCCACGGGGCAAACCGCCTTGGCTCAAACAGCCTGATCGACCTTGTGGTTTTCGGCCGTGCCGCGGCGATCAAGGCGGGTGAAGTTGTCGACCCCAACGGTTCCAACCCGACGCTGAATCAAGCCAGCGTCGACAAGGCGCTCGGTCGCTTCGACGACTTGCGTCATGCCAAGGGCGATACTTCCACGGCCGAGCTCCGGCTTGAGATGCAGAAAACCATGCAGGCCGACGCCGCTGTGTTCCGCACGGACAAGACTTTGGCCGAAGGCGTCGAGAAGATGTACGCCGTTGCCGACAAGGCGGACAACCTTTCCGTCACGGACCGGTCCATGATCTGGAATTCCGATCTGATGGAAACCTTGGAGCTGACGAATCTTCTGCCGAATGCCTTGGCAACCGTCGTCAGCGCAGAGGCCCGGAAGGAAAGCCGTGGCGCACACGCGCATGAAGACTACCCGGACCGCGATGACGAGAACTGGCGCAAGCACAGCTTGGCCTGGGTCAACGGGAAGGTCGAATTGGACTATCGCCCCGTGCACCTTGACCCGCTGACCGGACACAACGAGGGCGGCATCGACCTGAAGAAGATCGCGCCGAAAGCACGGGTCTATTGATGCGCGGCGCAATCGCACTTCTCGGTCTTTTGCCGCTCTTAGCATGTGGACCCGTCTCTCCGGAACTGGCCGCGCGCCAGTGCGAAGAGCGTGCGAATGCAGCCGTCGCGCCAACCGGCGAAGTCGGCATCGGCATCAACTCCGACGGCAAAGTCGGCACGCGCTTCGAAATCGGTGTGACAAGCGACTTCATCAAGGGCCGCGATCCTTATGCGGTCTACGAAGAATGCGTCATCCAGAAGTCAGGCCAGCCACCAATTCGACCATTGGTGCTGCAGCCTGGTTTGCTGAGGTAGAGCGATGCTGGCGTCGGCACTGACCCGAAAAGGGTGGCCCCTTCGTGCCAAGGCTGGGCTCGCACGGCGCCAGCTTAGATTGATGCG
>CAZMKY010000231.1:0-1545 GCA_964566835.1 uncultured Rhodobacterales bacterium | reverse complement strand
TAAACCGGGTCGCCAACGATGTTGACGCCGAAGAACACGATCACCGACATCAAGAAGACGATAAGCAACGCCTGCAGCAATCTGCGGATGATGAATACTGTCATCTGATTGTCCCCGGAGAGTGGCTCCGGGCCGCACGTGACGGCGGCCCGGATGCTGTTCGATTACTCTTTCACGACGCCTGTCGCGAGAGTGTATTCGTCGGTCCGTGCAATGTAGCTCAGACCCTTTTTGGACGCCCAGGTGTTGACCTGGAAATGCGTCGGAATGATCGCAACGTTTTCGATGGCGCGCTCGGTTGCCTGTGCAAGCAGTTCTTGGCGCTTGGCATCATCAACAGTGCTGAGGGCCATTTCGATCAAAGCGTCCGTCTCGGCGTCCGAGTGGCGCCCACGGTTTGACGAGCCAAACCCAGCTTCTTTGTTGAAGGTGTGGATCAGCGATTTCAGAGGCGACGAGGCCTCGCCAGATCCTGCACCCCAGCCAACAAGTATAAAGCTGAACTCTGGCAGATCGCCTTCGGCGCCGCGCGATGCGCGTCCGAAATAGACCGAACGTGGCATCGTTTCGACAGCCGTCTTGATGCCGACGCGGGTCAGCATCTGAGCGACCGCCTCGGCGATCTTGGCATCGTTGATGTAGCGGTCATTCGGGCCGTGGATCGTGAGTTCGAACCCGTCGGGATACCCAGCTTCGGAAAGCATTGCCTTCGCGCCGTCCGGATCATAGGCGACCACGTCAAGCTTATCTGACACGCCGAAGAAACCTTCGGGCAGAAGCTGTCCTGCCGGAATGGCGACGCCTTCCATAACGCGTTCAACGATGGCGTCGCGATTGATCGCCATACTGATCGCTTTGCGAACACGCACATCCATAAGCGGGTTCTTGATGTTGCCGCCCCCGTTGGCCTTCACAAAGGGCGAGTCCTCGCGGAATTGATCCATGTGCAGATAAATCACACGGTTCGACGCCCCTTGGCTCAGCGTGATGTCATCATTGCCCTTGAGCGTTGCGATATCGGTCGTTGGAACGCCCGATATCATATCGACGTCACCGGCAAGCAACGACGCTACACGGCTTGGGCCGGACGTGATCGGGCGGAACTCAACTTCCGACCAGGTAGGCGCATCGCCCCAGTAGTCGTCATTTCGCGTCAGCACGATGCTTTCACCCGGCGTATAGCTTTGGAACTTGAACGGACCAGTGCCGATGGCAGCGGTGCCTGCGTTGAACTCTTCCGTCGTCGCAACGCAACCAGCTTCCGAGATCACGGGGATCGTGGAAATGTCGTTACCCATCAATGGATAAGGCGAGGCCGTCTTGAAATGCACGGTGTAGTCGTCGATCTTGATGACTTCCTTGCCTTTCAGGTAGGTGCCGTAGCCCGACGGCGAATTCGGAACCTCGGGCGCGCGCGCCATAGTGCAAACCACATCGTCGGCAGTAAAGTCGCTGCCGTCGTGGAACTTCACCCCTTCGCGTAGCTTGAATTCCCACGTCAGGTCGTCGACGGGTTCCCACGACACGGCAAGGCCGGGCGACAGA
>CAZMKY010000230.1:0-14683 GCA_964566835.1 uncultured Rhodobacterales bacterium | reverse complement strand
GTACTTTGCAGCGCTGTTGCCCATGACAGCGGGGCGCATGGCCAAGACGCTTGAGTTGCTGTCCTTGGTGCAAACCATCGCTGCGCTGGTCGCCCAGCGCTGCAAGCACAGTCTTGCTTGCCGTCGTCCCGATGCGTTTTCAAGCCAGATCCAACCCGTGATTGCGATGCCGGGACACGGCGCTTTGCCAAGCGGTCACGCGACCGAGGCATTCGCAATTGCCGAAACAATTCGACGACTGGTGCCAACGGCGATGAAGACGCCTGAAATGGATACTCTGCTCTTTCACCAGGCCGCACGGATCGCGATCAACCGGACTGTAGCCGGGCTGCACTTCCCCGCTGACAGTTTTGCCGGAGCGACGCTTGGTTTGCTGGTTGCCGATATCGTCGCCGCGATGGGCGTCCACGGCGGTCCGAACAGCGATAACAAACGCATAGAGTTTGCCTGCAACTTCAACGGCACAAACATCGAATCCCATGATTTCTACGCCGCACGAATCTGGAACAACGGCGCACGCACAGCTTTCTCAAACCACGTCACGTTCCCAACTGCGAACCTTGATATCGAGAAGGTCGAAATGGTGGAATGGTTCTGGCTGGCCGCGAAGGCAGAGTGGGTCTGATGCAATCCTTGGACTGGAGCGCGGAGGAAACCGCGAACGATGCCATCGAGCCAATGGCCTACTGGATCATGGGCAGTGGCCGGGAGTTTTTCGACCGACAGATGCAATCTCAGGGACAGGACACTTGGGACTTTGGCGCTCTCGCCGCCATCGACGTAGGTGATCCGGAGACTTCACTGGTTGAAGATCGAGAGCTTCTTTCGGTCCAGAAGCCAAATGGCTCTGCTTGGTGGAACGAGGTGCTGGCCAGCGTAGCCCGCATTGGCATGCTCGAGCCACGCATCTACCCCATGCCTGTCCGGCGAGCTTTGCAATCCGGCGAAAAACTTGATCGGTTGAGCGACCTTGGAAACCCGCCAGATCTGCGTGAAGAACCAAAAGCCATCATCGGAATCATCGATCATGCGATCTGCCTTCCGCATGAACGGTTCCGGACCTCGCAACAGGGCAGTCGGATCTTGGCCGCCTGGCACCAATCAGGGATCTATCAGAGCAACAGCGCCGTCCCCTTTGGGCGCGAATTGTCAAATGATGAGATCGAGAGTGCGATTTCCGCGGCAAACGGCGACGAAGACATCGCGCTTCGGGAATTGGGAATGATCAGTTTCGGCGACGGAGGCGAACAGCACCTCGCGCGTGCCGGCAGCCACGGCACACATGTGCTGGATCTTGCCGCTGGCGCTGACCCTGACGCGTCTGAAGGCGCACCGCCAATCATTGCCGTGAACTTGCCACCCATGGTTGCCCGCGAGACCACAGGGTCCTTTCTCGGCATGTTCCTGATTTCCGGTGTCGACTACATCCTCCGGCGTGCGCGCCAAATTGCACCCGGCGTCCCCGTGGTCATCAACTTCAGCTTCGCATTGGGCGGCGGTCCGCGTGGTGGAACACACCCTTTAACGCGTTGCCTGTATCACCTCATTGAAGCTCACGAGGGACTTCCCGGTGGAGGAGAGGTTGATTTGGTCATGGCGGCCGGCAACCGGAACCTTGCGCAATCCCATGCCTGGCAGCGGATCAAACAGGCGGGCCGCGACGGCGAAACCGCGCGTTTCAACTGGAAACTTCAACCGGGCGACACCACGTCAAACATGCTTGAGATGTGGTTTTCGTCCGATGACGCCCCAGATGCCGAACTTGATTTTCAGCCGGAGGTAGAGCTGCGGCTGACGGGCCCCGGTGGACGCAGGACAACAGCCGTTGTTTTTGAAGGTTCGATGTTGCGACACCTTCTGATCGGTGGCGATGTCGTAGGACAAGTTCTTTATCGTCGAACATCCGACAAGCGGATGGCGCTGTCGATCATCTTGGCCCCAACGGACCCCGGTCGAACGGACAAGGAACCTGCACCGCCCGGCGAATGGCAAGTGGATGTAAAAGTCGGTGGGACGGGTGATGCGCCGGTTGTTGTAGAAGCATGGGTCATGCGCGACGACGTTGTGCCCGGATTTCACGACACCGGTCGTCAAAGCTATCTGGTCGACCGCTCGAAATCGATCTGGGAAAACGAAGGGTCTCTTGTTGAGTGGGACAAGGCACCCCAGACAGAGGGCCTTCGACACGGGGGCAACCTGAATGTCTTGTCGGTCGGTAAGCGCGTGACCTGCGTTGGGGCAGCAATGGCAGAGCGTGATCCGATGACACGTGAACTTGGTGCTTCGCCTTACTCAGCCGGCCCATTGCCAAAATCCAGTCCGCTTTATGATTATGAAATCGTTCATGAAAGCTCTGTTGCCGACCGATCAATGGTTCGACGCGGGGTTCTTGCGGCAGGCACCAAAGGCGGAACGCGCGTGGCAATGGATGGATCAAGCGTCGCTGCGCCCCAAACAACACGTCGCATTGCCGAAAGTGGCACCATGACAAATCTACGATCTGCGGACCCACGTCTTGGTCGCCGGATCAATCGTCCGCCGGACGAGTTGCTTCCGCGGCATAGATCGTAACACGAGAATAGCCCCGAAGACGTCAGGTCTTCGGGGTTTTTTTGTATAATTTTCATATGCTTGAATTTTTTTTGCGCCGCTTGACGCGCCATTGACTCCTGCTTGACGCACGCCCCCCGAAAACCGCTCCAAGACGCGCTGCGACGGCGTGACCTGACATTTGTCCTTGGAGCGAGAAGATGGACACGAAGACGAAGACCACCGAGCTGTTTTGGATGCTCATCGAAGGACTGCAGCAATACCCGGACTTGCTGAACGCAATCGGGGTCACCGGTTCCGTGATCTACATTCTGAGCTTCAATCTGGTCCAAACAGGTCGCATGGACGGAAACGGGATCGCCTACGCGTTCTCCAAGGTGATTGCCGCTTCCTTCGTCATGTTGAGCTTGGCCACAGCATTCAACCTTGCGTCGCTTATTATTCAATCGAACTTCATATTGGTCGGTCTGTATGGAGTGATCACCAAGTACAACAGGCGTCGTCGGTGCGCGTCTCTGGCCGCTCTTGCCGCATGGCGCTCTGCCGAAGCGCGAAAGCGGCGCCAGATCTATTCCCCGGGCACACCCACGTTTGGCGCCTTCTTCAGAGCCGGCGAAAAGCCCCCGACGCTTTTCACCGCCAATGCTCCACGCATATTGCCGGCCTCCAAGCACTTTTGAAGCGAGGCACCGGACAACCATGCCGAGAGAAATCCAGCATTGAAGGCATCGCCTGCCCCGGTCGTGTCGACGACGTCTGTTTTCTGAGCCGGTGCAGAAACCGTCTGATCCGCCGTCACAGCCATGGCGCCTTGCGAACCCATCTTGACGACCGTAAGGGGTGCGACGCTGGCTTCTATCCCCAAGGCAAGAAGCGCCTCCATTTCCGTCTCATTCGGCAAGAAGACATCGACGCAGCGGACAAGCGGGCGCAACGCCCCCAAATCGAAGTCATCCTCCCACCCGCAATCGACAGAGATCGTCGCCCCGACAGACCTTGCGATCTCAATGACGCCGGGATGCGCGACAAGGCTGGCGATTTCACCAATATGCAGGTGCTTGATTTTGAGCTTCCGGAGCGCGTCAGCCGTCAGGTCCGGGAAAGCTGGCCCGGCCCTTCGTGTCAGGAATGACCGATCGTCATCCTTGGCCATAGCGACCGTCAGCTGCGGGCCGTCGGATGCCGAAAGCGACGCACAAAGCGATAAATCCAACCGCGCAGCTTCCAGATCGGGACGCATGAGGTCCGTGAAGGGCGAAGCTGGCAGCATGGCGGCCAATGACGCACCGTGCCCAAGCTGAGACAGGTGTGCAGCCGTAATGAAGGCCCCGCCGCCTGCATGCGCGCCGAAATTCTCGGAAAAGACTTCTGTGCCCAAGGTCGGCATTCTCGGCAGATCCGAAAAGATCAGGTCGCAGTACAGGCGACCGACACAGAGAACAGGAGCTTTCCTCATGGCTTCAGTCACCGAAGAGCTGCCCCGCTTTCAGGATCAAAGATATGAATGTTCTGCGCTTCTGCAGCGAGGTTGACTGTCTTCCCGACATCCGGCGGGGTTCTTCCGTCTGCCTTGGCGATAATATCGCCATGAGACGTGCCGACATGGATCAATGTCTCGTGCCCCAAAGGTTCACGAACATTGACGGCGCCACTGATCAAAGCCGGACCATCTACAGGCTCAAGATCTTCGGGCCTGATGCCCAGTGTCACTTTTCGATCGCCTGCGATGCCGATCTCAAACGGCAAGGTCGCCCCGCCGTCGATCTGAAGCGCCCCGCCAGACACCGTGGCTGGGATCATGTTCATCGCGGGAGAGCCGATGAAACTGGCCACAAAGGTGTTGGCTGGGGCGTGGTAGACCTCTGACGGGGTTCCGACCTGCTGAATATAGCCGTCCTTCATGATCACGATGCGATCCGCCATGGTCATCGCTTCGACCTGATCATGGGTCACAAAAACAATTGTTGCGCCAACGCGTTGGTGGAGCTTCTTGATCTCCAACCGCATCTGCGTGCGCAATTGAGCATCCAGATTGGACAAGGGTTCGTCGAACAGGAAAACGGCCGGGTCGCGGACCATAGCCCGACCAATCGCGACGCGTTGGCGCTGCCCGCCCGACAGTTGGCTGGGTTTCCGCGTCAAGAGGTCTGACATGCCGAGGATCTCGGCTATCTCGTCGATCCGCTTTTCCTTGTCCGCGCGCGGCATCTTCGATGACCGGAGTCCAAATCCGATGTTCTTCCTGACCGTCATATGCGGGTAGATTGCGTAGTTCTGGAACACCATCGCGATGTCACGCTCTTTCGGCTCCAGATTGTTCACGACCGTTCCGCCAATCTCGATGGTGCCGCTCGTAACCTCTTCCAAACCGGCAATCAGGCGAAGCGTGGTCGACTTGCCGCAGCCAGACGGCCCGACAAGCACAACGAACTCCCCATCCTCGATGGCGAGGTCGATGCTGTGGAGCACCTCGGTCTGACCGTATGTTTTGACGAGTTGGGAAAGGGTCAGGTTCGACATGTTTCAGGATCCCATTACAGCATCGAAGGCTGCGTTCAGTTCTTTGGCCGCTTTGTCATGGCGGGATTGACGCTGACTTTGACGCCGCACCAAGTCTTCGAGTTCGCTGCGGTAGCCCGCCAAGGCAGGGAAAAGCGCCGACCGCGCTGGTCCACCGGGGCGATCACGGCGTGCGACAAAGGTTTCGGCTGCGACGGCCGTCTCAAATGCCTCGGCAGTCAGGTTGGGCGCGCGTTCGGTCGCCGCGCGGAAGGCATCAACAAACGCGTCATACCCGGCACGCAAGGGCTTTTCGTCGGCGATCACGGCGCGTGCGACTGACGCAGCGATCTCGTGCGCCTGCCGGAACGACAGCGCCTCGTCCCGGACCAAGGTGTCAGCCAGTTCGGTGATCGTGATGCAAGCGGCGTCGGTCGTTCGCGCCACGCGGTCGGTGTTTATCCTGCATGCTGGCAACAAAGCTTCAAGAAGACGCAATACCCGGCTGCCACTCTCAAAGGCGGCATAGCCTGCCTGCTGAACTTCGCCTTCGCTGTCGTTCATATCTGTGAACGGCGTATTGTGCATTGTGCCCACGACCATGTCTGCCCGCCCGACAGTGACGCTGGCCAGATGGCGGAGGTGTTCAATGGGCACCGGATTGCGCTTCTGCGGCATGATCGAGCTGATCTGCACCAGACTATTCGGGACATAGATCTGGCTGACTTCGAAAGAGGACCAGAACTGCAAATCCTGAATGAGGCGACCCAAATGCAAGAACACCAGCTTCATCGCGGAATAGAGCCCTGTGACATAATCGACCGACGCAATGCAGCCATACGCGTTCAGGAGCGGTCCTTCGAAGCCCAGAAGTTTTGCCACCCGATCACGGTCGATCGGAAACCCCGATGTCGTGATGGCGGCGGCGCCCATCGGGCAGTGCTCCAGACCGTTCGCAGCGTGATCCAGTCTTTCCGCATCTCTGAGGATGACTTCGATGATTGCGGCAAGGTAATGCCCAAAGGTGGTCGGCTGCGCGGGCTGCCCATGCGTGTAGGCGACGATCAGCGTGTCGGCTTCCCGTTCCGCCTTGTCGATCAGCGCGCCCACGAGGCTGTGCAGTTCAAGGACCATGGCGGTTGTGCGCTGTCGCAACGCCATCTTGAAAAGCGTGTGGTCCATGTCGTTGCGGGACCGGGCGGTGTGCAACGCTCCGCCCAGATCACCCAGCCGGGCCCGAAGTTCTGCTTCGACAAGGAAGAAATAGTCCTCGTGCTCGCCGGTATAGGTCAGCGCGTCGACATCAACCTCCGCCTCTATGTCGTTGAGCGTCTTTGCCAAGGCTGCCGCATCCCCGGAAGACAAGATGCCCGTTTCCTTCAGCATGACGAGATGAGCGCGATTGATTGCCGCCATCCCTGCCGCATAGTTGGCCTTCACGCCTTCGAAGAGCGGGGCGAGAACGGTTTCACGATAGACCGGATCAGGGAAAACTGTCGTGTCGGTCATACGCGGCCCCTCCTGTCGTTCATCTCGATCATCCTTTCAGGCCCGCCATGACAACACCCCGGATGATGAAGCGCTGGAAGATCAGGAAGACGACGAGGGTCGGGATCGTAGAGATCGCCGCGCCGGTCATGACAAGTTCCCATGCGACATCGGCTTCGTCGGCAAATGTCGAAAGGCCGACCGGCAGCGTGTACATGTCCCAGCTGTTCGTCACGATCAGCGGCCAGATGAAGGCCGTCCAGTTGCCGAGGAAGACAAAGATAGCGAGGGCAGCCAAGGCTGGCTTTACCAACGGCATGGCCACAGTCCACCAGATCTGAAGTTCGTTCAGACCATCAATCCGCGCGGCTTCGATGAAATCGTCGGGCACCGTCTCGAAAAACTGTTTCATCAGGAAGGTGCCGAAGGCCGTCATCAGCCCTGGGAACATGATACCCCAATGCGTATCCAGCCAGCCGAATGACTGGCTCATCAGATACCAAGGGATGACCAGCATTTCGGTCGGGATCATCAGCGTGGACAAGATCGCGATGAAGATGATGTAGCGACCGGGAAAGCGGAACTTGCAAAGCGTGTAACCCACGAGACTGTCAAACAGCACATTTGAGATCGTCGTTATGACCGCGATGATCAGCGAGTTCAGGAACCAGCCGTAGAAGCGTCCGTCTTCCAGAACGTAGGTGTAATTCTCAAGATGCGGCTCTTCCGGGATGAGCGAGACGTCGTAGATCTCGTGCGGCCATTTGAGCGACGTGGAGATCATGTAGACGATCGGCATGACCATCAGCACGCCGCCAAGGAACAACAGGCTCCAGCGGATATACTGGCCCATACTGGCCTTTCGGCGCGCGGTTTGCCGTGCAAAGAGCGTATTCGAAGACGCTTGGATTTCGTCGACGACAGCCATCAGCGGTCTCTCAGCAGATAAAGTTGAAAGAGCGAGACGAAGAGCAAGATCAGGAACAGAACGACCGTTTGGGCGGCCGCGTATCCCATGTCAAAATCGGTGAACGCGCTCTGATAGATCTGTAGCACCAGCGGTTTTGTCGAATTCAGCGGACCGCCAGGATCGCCTGTTGTCATGTTGAATACCTGATCGAAGATCCTGAGGAACCCGATCGATGAGAATACGACCAGAAAGACGATGGTCGGTTTCAGAAGCGGGATCGTGATTTCAAACAGCGTTGCCGTTTTAGAAACGCCATCGATGCGCGCGGCCTCGTAATAGCTTTGCGGGATGGCCCTGAGGCCGGCCATGAAGATGATGATTTGAAAGCCAAGGCCAGCCCAGACGGCGGGCGCGAGGATGGCAGGCAAGGCGTTTGTGGTCGAGCGCAGGAATTCGATCTGCGGGATACCAAAACCCGCCAGGAAATTGTTGAAAAGCCCAATGGGAACAGGCTGATAAAACCACCGCCAGACCCACGCCATTGCCACGGCACTGGTCATGAAAGGCAGGAAATAGAGCATCCGGATAAAGCCGTGCATGAAGCGGGTCTTGTCGAGATGGTAAGCGACGAAGAACGACAGGACGAGGCTGACCGGCGTCCCGATAATCAAGTAGACAAAGGTGTTTCGAAAGACCTGCCAGAAGACCGGATCATTCCAGAGCTTCTCGTAGTTTGCCCATCCAGCCCATGTCCGGTCGCCAAGCAGGTTCCAATCCTGAAAGGAAATCACCATCGCATTTCCAGTCGGGTAGAACCGGATCACGACATAAAAGACCACTGGAAGAGCAAGAAAAGCCCAGGCCCAGACAATCTGCTTTTGCCGAATTGAGAGGTTCTTGTACATCAGCCTGTCCGGGCAGGAAGGAATTAAGGGCGCGCGAACCGCGCGCCCTTTCGCGATCAGTTCGAAGCGTAGAATTCGTCGAGCAGCTTTTGCTCGGCTTCGGCCGCAATCGCCAGGGAGTCAGCGACCGACATGCCTTCCAGTTTAACGCGTTCGACCAGATCGATCAGAAGTTGGCGCTGAGCGCTTTCGTTCACGAACTTCGTGGTGTTGGCGTAGGCCAGTCCACGGATGAAGGGCCCGTAGGTTTCATCATTGGCGTTGGCTTCCGTCAGACCGACAGATGGTTTTGCAGGCAACTCACCCACAACATCCAGCCAGATCTGCATCGCTTCATCAGACGTGACGTACTGCATGAACTTTACAGCGGCATCGTACTTCTCGCCCTCTGCCTTCGTGGTAATCGCGTTCACCCAGTAGGACGAGTAATTCGAGCGCATGCCCTCGCCCGTCGCCGGAAGCTCGGTCACGCCCCATTTCAGCCCGCGTGTCTTGTTGAGCGAACCGATACGGAAAGAGCCGTCGATATGCATGCCCGCCCGACCGGCTTTGAATGCCGCTTGGGGTTCGTCCATGAAGCCGATGGCTCCGATGCCACCTTCTTCACCAAGGCCAACATAAAACTCCATCGCTTTCACACCGGCCTCGGTGTTGTAATTCACGGTCTTGTAGTCATCCAAGTACGGCTCACCGCCGAACTGGCGCACCAAACCTTCACGGAACCAGTGGTGGTCCTGCGCCGTCATGCCCATCGTCAGGCCAGCTTGCGTAATGTTGCCGGCGCCGTCGCGCTCTGTCAGCGCAGCGCCGATCTCCAGCATCTCGTCCAGCGTGGCTGGCGGAGCGTCGATGCCGGCTTCTTCAAACAGCCGTTCGTTGTAGAACAGGGCCAAGGACCGCACTGCCGTCGGAAGCGCCCAGTAGTTATCGCCCTCGCGCATGGCCGCAACCATCGGGAAGAAGTCGGCGTCGATCTGATCGGCGGGGAAGGCAGCGGCAGGCAGCGGCTGAATGAGTTCAGCGGCCTTATAATCATTCAGCCAGCCATAGAAGAGCTGCACGACATCCGGTCCCTCTCCGGCTGGAATCGCAGCCGCGACTTTCGTCCGGTAATCCGCATAGGGGAAGTGGGTCATCTTGACAGTGATGTCCGGGTTCGCAGCTTCAAAATTCTCGATGAGCTGCTCCATCGCCGTCACGCGGGCATCAAAGAAGTACTGCCAAT
This sequence comes from uncultured Rhodobacterales bacterium, assembly GCA_964566835.1. GTDB lineage: Bacteria > Pseudomonadota > Alphaproteobacteria > Rhodobacterales > Rhodobacteraceae > CAZMKY01. Next base: position 5,106 of record CAZMKY010000230.1, on the reverse strand, counting down.
ACTCTATCTCAACTGCTTGCGCGGCAGACGCGACAAGCGCAGCAACGCTGGTCGTGGTCGCGAACGCCAGCGCTTTGATTTTCGTGAATCTCATTTCGGAACTCCCTGTTGGATTGCGCTGGCTTGCTGCCAGTCGCCATGCGGGGACAAGCCGCGAATGGAGTTACGCTAGCGCAGCAATGTTGAATCATCAAGTAAGTTGAGTTAATGCCGAAGAATGGCCCCCACGACCAACACAATCGGAGCAAATGCTGAACGCGCTCGCAGCCACAATCGCCAGATGGTGCTGGAACGTGTGCGCCAGGCTGGCTTGATCGGACGTGCCGAGATCGCACGAGGATCTGGTCTCTCGACGCAGGCGGTGTCGAACATCATCTCTGATCTGTTGGCGGATGGGTTGATCGCAGAAAAAGGTCGCAAGGCGACGACTCGCGGCCAACCCCCTGTTCAGTATGGATTAAATCCATGCGGCGGTTACGCCGTCGGGATCGAGATCAGAACCGACGCCGTCTTGTCCGCCGTTGTCGATCTGTCCGGGCAAACCTCGGCTTCGGCGCGCTACCCCCTTGGGCCGCAAACTCTCGAAGGCGTCACTGCCGCCGTCGTTTCGGCCAAAGACGCCATAATCGCTGAAGCGGATGTCGCAATAGAGAAGGTGCTGGGCGCCGGCATCGTCATGCCCGGTCCCTTTGGGCCAACGGGCCTGAGCGGAACCGAATCCGAACTGTCCGTCTTTGAGGATATTTGGCCGGAGACGTGGTTTTCTGACGCCCTGGATCTTCCTGTCGTGGTCGAAAACGATGCGAACGCCGCGGCGGTGGCAGAGCGTCTGACAGGGATTGCAACTGAACTTGAAACCTTTGCCTTTCTCTACTTCGGCACGGGGCTAGGTCTCGGCATCATCCAGAATGGCCGTTTGGTCCCCGGTGCATTCGGAAACGCTGGCGAAATCGGGCATATCCCCATTCAGGCAGGATCAGGCCACGTTCCGCTTGAAGAGTTGTTGAGCCGCATGTCCGCGCAGCGCCACTTGGCCCAGCACGGGTTGGCCATCGACACGGTGCAAGCTTTGGCCGATGCATATGATCAGGGGGCCGCACCACTGGCCGAATGGCTGGAGAACGCGCGACGGCCTTTTTCGACGGCCATCGCGATCGTGGAGAATATTCTTGATCCGGAAGCTGTGATCATCGGTGGCGCGATGCCCGATACCATTCTGGATCACCTGATTTCGCAAGCCGACTTGCCCGAGCGTTCCGTCTCAAATCGTCCGTCGCGTGCAGTTCCACGTGTGCTGCGTGGCGCGTCAGGACGGCTGACTGGGACGCTTGGCGCGGCGTCACTCGCGATCAACAGCGCCTTTACGCCGCGTATTGCAGCGGGACACTGATTAAGGAAATCACCATGCTGACCGCCGACCAGATCAGGATTGTCGAGGACCGTGCCCGCCCACGCCAGATGGAACTTTGGTGGGCACTGCGTCCACTGACCTCGGTCGTCCGATTCATGCAAACCGGCGCGCACCCGGACGACGAGATCTCGGGCATGTTGGCGGCGTTGACCTTCCGGGATGGGATCAACATCTCTTACGCCTGTTCGACACGAGGCGAAGGTGGCCAGAACGACATCGGAACGGAGAGCGGTCTGGATCTGGGCGCACTCCGCACCCGCGAAATGGAACGGGCCTGCGATGTTCTCAACATGCGCATGTATTGGCACTCCACCCATCCCGAGGACACGATCACTGATTTCGGCTTCTCAAAAAGTGGTGTCGAAACGCTGGGCCGGTGGGGGCGTGAACGAACGCTGCATCGCTTTGTTGAGATCATCCGGACCGAGAAGCCAGATATCATCTGCCCGACGTTTCTCGATGTGCCGGGTCAACACGGACACCACCGCGCCATGACCGAGGCCGCGCATGACGTCATGAAGGCGGCGGCTGACACGAACTTCGCCTGCAACCTGCCGCCATGGCAGGTCAAAAAGCTGTATCTTCCAGCGTGGTCTGGCGCCGGACAGGCCTATGACGACGATTTGCCACCTCCGCCCGCGACAATGATCGTGCCCGGGCAGGATCGCGAACCTATGACCGGCTGGACATGGGATCGCATTGGTCAACAGTCGCGCGCCTATCATCGCACGCAAGGGATGGGGCGTTGGGTGTCCGCCAATGACGTTCGGGACTGGCCGCTGCATCTGGCGGAAACGCATCTGGACGGCGAAGACGTCGCGGTTTGGTCTGGGCTGCCGCGAACACTTGGCGATTTGGCAGACATACCGGGCGCGGCGACTTTGGCAGATGACCTGATGGCTGCCGAGACTGCCATAAATGACATGATTGACGCCTATCCGAGGTTTGCACGCGTCGCTGAGCTCGCCCTCAAGGCATTGCGGCATGTCGAAAATGCCGTGGACCAATGCCCGCCCGAGGCTTCGGAAGACATTGTCCATCGCTTGGAAGCCAAGACAGCGCAGTTGTGTCACGTGATCCGTCTGGCCCTTGGAGTTGAAGCCCGGGCCTATGCCAAACAATCATTCGTATCGGTGGGCGGGTCGGTTCCCGTGTCTGTCGACGTCAGCGCGGGTGCCGCAGATGCGGCGGAGGTGGAATTCGATCTGCCGGAGGGTTGGTCATACGACGACGACGAGCTTAGCCTTTCGCCGGATGCAAAGCCGTTCGATCCCTACCGTGCATTCTACGACCCGATCGTTCCTGAGCAACCGCGACTGATCTGTTCACTAGGTTACGCGGGCCAAACCCTGAAAGTGCCAGTCCCGTTGGAGGTTGAGCCCGTAGCACTGCCAAAGGAGCGCGTCCATTTGGACCCGTCGGCCGCCGTCCTGAACACGCAGACCGCCGCGCGTCAAATCGATGTCACGGTGTCGGACCTCTGGCCGGCAGATGGCACGCTGGATCTTGTGGTCCCCGAGGGATGGAAAGCCGATCGATCCGAAACGGGCTTCAGGGTCACGGCACCCCCGGATGTTACGGCCGGGCACTACACGGTCCAAGCCTTCGTGAACGGCGCGCCAGCAGAAACCGTCCAGTTGATTGACCACGATCATGTCGCGCCAACGGCGCGTGCGCGACCGGCCACCCTAACCATCGGGGTCTTCGATGTTGCGCTGGCGGGCGGAAAAGTTGGCTGCATCGGAGGTGGCAACGACCGCGTTGCCGACTGGCTTTCAGCCATCGGCATCGATGTGACGCCACTTTCGGACGTGCACTTGTCGAACGAAGCAATGCTGGCGGAATTTGACGCCATCGTCATTGGGATATTCGCAATGCGGTTTCGCTTCGGGTTGTTGGACGCCCTCCCTTCCCTGCACCGTTGGACAGAAGGTGGTGGGACGCTTTTGACGCTTTATCATCGACCGTGGGATAACTGGGATCCCGACAAGGTTCCGCCCCGTCGCCTTGAGATCGGTCAGCCCTCGCTTCGCTGGCGCGTGACAGACGAGAAAGCTGAGGTCACGCAGCTTTCGGCGCATGACATTCTGGCGACACCAAACCAGATTGGCGATGCGGACTGGAACGGTTGGGTGAAGGAACGCGGTCTCTATTTCGCCAAGAGTTGGGATCCAGCCTATCAGCCGCTTTTGTCCATGTCTGACCCCGATGAGGAGCCACTTACAGGGTGCGTGCTTGTGGCTGATGTCGGCAAAGGGCGCCACATTCATACATCGCTGATACTGCACCACCAGATGGAGCATCTGGTGCCCGGCGCATTCCGCCTGATGGCGAACTTCGTCGCGCCCAAAGGATGACCACCGAAGCCCCCCGCGACAACCTCAAAGGGGGTGCCTGGCTGATCGCGGACATGTCTCTCAACATCTGGGCGCTATCGCTCGTGAAATGGCTTGATGCGGGCTACCCCGCCGCACAGGTCGTTTTCTTCCGGGCTGCGGTCGGGCTGGTTCTGATCCTGCCGTTGATCTGGATCTACCGTGCCAAGTTTCGAAGGATTGAGCATCTGGGACTGCATGCACTTAGGGTTGGGTTCTCCGTGACGACACTGACGGCCAGTTTCTATGCCATTTCCAAAGTGCCGTTGGCCGTTTTTACGGCCATGAACTTCACGCGCCCCATTGTGACAATGGTCATGGCGGCACTAATCCTGAGCGAACCGATTGCGCGGCGTCGATGGATTGCAGCTGGTATCGCGTTTGCAGGCGTGTTGCTGGCCGCCAATCCGAACGAAGTCGCTTGGTCTTTTGGACTGGCCGCGCTTGTTTTGGTCATCTTCACCGGGTCGGCCGCGATCATCGCAACCCGCCGCCTTCGAAACGCGCATTCGATTGTATTGATGACGTTCTACACGGCCGGTCTTGCGGTCTGCGCGGCCCCGTTCGCCTTTCTCACGTGGACACCGATTCCGGCGGATCACATTTGGGCCTTCGTGGCCATTGGAGCGTTTGCACAATGCGCCCAGCTTTGTTTTCTGCGCGCGCATTTCCACGGCGAGGCGAGCTTCCTGTCCGTCTTGGGGTATCTGAGCCTTGTCTTGTCCGTCGGCGTTGGCGTCCTGATTTTTGAGGAACGCCCAAGCCTCAGCTTCTACGCAGGCGCCATTCTTGTCACCGGTGCCGCGCTTTGGATTGCGCTTAGACCCGGTGTCGAGGCTGGAACCAGAACGCATCGGGTCTGAGCATCCCGTGGCCCATTGCACAATCGCGCTATGTCCTGTGCCAAGCGCTTGACGATCCGACCCAAAGCAGGGTGTCGTTCAGCCATATGTCTGGAGGGTCCCAATGAAACTGTTCTTCCCCGCGTTTCTTGCCTGCGCCATTGCAAGTCCAACATGGGCAGAGGTCACAATCAGCCACGGCTATTCCGCGTTTGGCGATTTGAAGTATGCCTCCGACTTTCAGCATTTCGACTACGCAAATCCGGACGCCCCAAAGGGTGGCACCATGAGCCAGCGTCAGCTCTACGGCACGCCGACATTCAACAGCCTCAACGCCTTCATCATCAAAGGTGACTACGCCCCTGAGGTCCTACACCACGTCTATGACAGCTTGATGGTACGCGCCAACGACGAGCCGGACGCGGTCTATGGCCTGATCGCAGATACGATCGAGTACCCTGACGACCTGTCCTATATC
>CAZMKY010000229.1:0-1599 GCA_964566835.1 uncultured Rhodobacterales bacterium | reverse complement strand
CTTGGCGCGGCGGACGCGACCACGGCGAACAACAGTGATGCTGTCGATGTTTGTGGAATGCAGAGGGAACACACGTTCCACGCCTTCACCAAAAGAAATTTTGCGCACTGTGAACGAACCAGCGATGCCAGAACCGTTCTTACGGGAAATGCAGACACCTTCGTAGTTCTGCACACGGCTGCGCGAGCCTTCGGTCACTTTGTAACCAACGCGGATGGTGTCACCCGCTTTAAAATCGGGGATGTCTTTTCCCAGAGCGGCCACTTGTTCCGCTTCGAGTTGTGCGATCAGATCCATCTGAAACGCTCCTTATAAATGGTTCGGGTGGGTCCCGAAACGTTTGTGCGTGTCGTCAGAGCTCTGTATCGTTTCCGGGTCCGCATCGCGCCCGCCAGAGGTGCCGTCATCATTGCTGTGTTGTGGTTGTCCGGCCTGCCCGGTGCATGTGAGGCCAACGAAGGCCTCTGCAGTGGTCCGGGTGAGTCCATAAACCAAGCCCCCGGAATCGGTTTCCCGACCCGAAGATGCGCCTCTATAGGCGGGTTTTGAGGTTCGATCAAGAGGGTTCGCGCCCAGAGCTTCTCCGCGGGGAATGCGCGCGGCGGATTCAGTACTTATTGACCATTATGGACAAAAGTCTGACGAGTTTTCGTGTGTTTCGATCGTGAAGTCTTGCACTTTAAGAAATCATCTCGTTGCATGCAGACTGTGCTTTGCGTCTCAACAATCGCCAAAAGTAGTTCAAAACGAAAATACTAATCCCGTACCACAAAATTTGGTCGCGTGGAATTCCGAGCTGTTCGTCGCTGGTATATGACAACACCACTCGGCCAACTGTGTGAAACGTAAACGCGACGAGTAAGATGTAAATCGCTGTAAGGCTAAGAATAATTTGCATGAACTTACGCGGCAAAAAGACCTGCTTTTGAAATGCCACACGTGGCTGATCGCGGATAACCCAGAATTCCGGGACGAACCACCAAACAAGCATTGCGGCGGGCACCAACGTTATCAAAGGCAGATTGGTGTAACCGACTAGGGCACAGGGTATTGGCCAAACATAGTTGATCAAGAGCGCATAATATTTGAAGCGTGACCAACGCGATCCCTGCAATGCTGACTTTTCGTCCTGATTAGTCAATCATTTTCCCTTTTCTGGAGCAGATCCCAGAGATCGGGCCTACGGTCTTGCGTCACTTTTTCTGACATCTCGCGCCGCCAAGCCTCAATCTTGCCGTGGTTGCCGGACAGGAGCACATCGGGGATCGTTCGGCCATTCCAATCGGCCGGTTTGGTGTATTGTGGATGTTCAAGCAGGCCACTGGAGAAGCTTTCCTCTACCGCGCTATCGGCATTGCCGAGCACGCCGGGGAGGAGGCGCACGGTGGCGTCGATCATGGCTTGGGCCGCGATTTCGCCGCCGGTCATGACGAAATCGCCGAGCGAGACCTCTTGAATGTCGAAGTGCTCCAACACGCGTTCGTCCACGCCTTCGAACCGACCGCACAGCATGGTGACACCGTCCGCTTGGGCCAGGCGCTGGGCCATGGCTTGATCGAACCGTGGGCCGCGGGGAGAGAGGTAGATCAGTGGCATACG
>CAZMKY010000228.1:0-2407 GCA_964566835.1 uncultured Rhodobacterales bacterium | reverse complement strand
CCTGCGTCCAGTGCAAGGTTCAGATACCCACTTTTCCGGTTCGCCATGCCTTTTTGCACGTGTTCGAGAACGTCCTGATCTTCCTTGAAGGCGGTCTTGGCCCCCTCGTACATCCGTTCTGACAAAGCGTCGTCCTGACTGTGCATGTTCCGGTGCTGGAACCAGAAATAGCGCGACGTTTCGGCATCGACCGGCGTAATGAAGTTGTAGGAGATGTTCACGAACGCATTGGGGGACAGGGGCTTTTCGGCCCCACCCTCGCCCACTGGCGTATAGACCGACATATTGATCGCCGTGGACGGCAGGCGGCATTCATAGTGCTGCTTGCGATCGCAGGTCGGTCCGAATGGCAGCATGTCTTTGTAGTAGGGTGGCGGCGTCTCATCGTGGATCCAGCGCGAAACGAGGACGCCTGCGTCAATCTCTTCGATTTCGAGGGGACGGTTGTCGGGTCCGGCCCCTGCGAAGGAGGTCAGGTGAACCCAAGCAACATGGCTTGGGTCCAGAAGGTTGTCGACGATGTAGAGATAGTGGCACGCCATCGACATCGCACCTTTTGGCGTCTTACCCCAGTTTGGATCATCGAAGTTCGGGATGTCGATGATCAACGCAGGGTCAGCCGCCTCTGCCTCGCCCATCCAGACCCAGAGAAATCCCCAGCGATCTTCAGCGGGGAATGACCGAACCGCGGCGCGGCGCGGCGGGTTGTCCAACTGCGTCGGTGCGATGACGCATTCGCCCGCACAATCGAACGTCAGACCGTGATAGCCGCAAACGACATGATCGCCCTCAAGCGTGCCGCGCGAAAGCGGCAACTTTCTGTGTGGGCAAGCATCTTCCAATACTGCTGGTCGCCCAGAGAGGTCGCGGAAGATAACCAGGTCTTCCTCCAGCATCCGAAGGGGAACAAGGCTCCGACCGAAATCCTCTGTCCGGCCAGCAACATACCAACAGTTGCGGATGTAACCGTCTGATCCAGCGAGGTCAGGTCGCATCAATCCGCCTGCGCTTTGAACGTGTCATAGGCTTTGAGCGCCTTGGCCGAGTAGGCATAGGCGGGCCCGCCGCCCATGTAAGTTGCCATTGAGAGCGCCTCGCAGAATTCTTCACGACTTGTCCCAAGCCGGATCAGAGATCGTGTGTGAAACCCGATGCAGCTGTCGCATTTCGTGGCAATTGCGATGCCCAAGGCAATCAGTTCCTTGGTCTTTTCACTAAGCGCACCATCCGTCTTGGCCGCCTTTCCCATGATGCCGAAACCCTTGTCCGTCTCGGGGCAGGCCTTCGCCATGACCCCGATATTGGACACCGTGTCGTCCATGAACGCGTCCCAATCCATCGTCTTATACCCTTTCGTCCGAACCCATCTTCCGTTCCAGCCAGCGCACGCCTGCACTGATGATCAGCACAAGGACCAGATACTCCACGATGAGAAGCGTGTAGATTTCAAGCGGCCGATACTCTGTCACGACCAATTCATTGGCGCGGCGGGTCAGCTCCTGCATGCCGATGACGGATGCAAAAGCGCTCATTTTCACGATGTAGATAAACTGGTTTGCCAGTGGCGGCAGGATGCGACGAATGGCCTGCGGCAGGATCACATAGCGCATGGTCTGAATATAGTTCAGGCCAACGGTCTGTGCGGCCTCGCTTTGGCCACGGGCGATGGATTGGATGCCGGAACGGTAGATTTCGGCCGTGAACGCACTGTCCGAGATCGCCAAAGTGATGATCGCCCCCCAGAACGGATCAATCGGGATGTTAAGCCCCATCGACCGGAAGATGATCGGCAAACCGTAGAAGACCCAGAACAACATCGGCAAAAGCGGAATGGACCGGATGAATTCGACATAGATGCGATTGAGAAGTCGCAGCCACCTGTTCCGCGATTGACCGGGAAGCGCCACGATCAGGCCCAGCACAATCGAGATCGCCGCCGCAATGACCGAGATCAGGATTGTTGCTCCCATGCCCGAGATCAGGAACTTGATATTCGTCCAGCCCCCCGGCGTACGCGGATCGATCACGTACCAACCCCACGTTCCCGATTGACTGCATCCTGTCAGAAGCAGAAGCGTCGACAACAAGAGGATCAGTCGAACCACAGGCGCCCCCATCAGTGGTGCAGTATCTGGCTAAGGAACTTCTGGCACCGCTTGGTTTGCGGGTTCCCGAAGAACGTGTCTGGCGTGCCGCGCTCAACGATTTCACCCTGATCCATGAAGACCATTTGGTCGGCCACTTTGCGGGCAAAGCCCATTTCGTGCGTCACAACAATCATTGTCATCCCGTCCTGTGCCAGTTCGACCATCACATCGAGCACTTCCGAGATCATCGCTGGATCGAGCGCAGAGGTCGGTTCGTCAAAGAGCAGAACCTTTGGCTCCATGCAAAGCGACCGGGCGAT
>CAZMKY010000227.1:0-21994 GCA_964566835.1 uncultured Rhodobacterales bacterium | reverse complement strand
ATTGTTGAGCGCCTCGTAGGCCATGCCTGCGCTGATCGAGCCATCCCCGATCACGGCGATCGCGTCACCTGTGTCGCGTCCCATGTCCCGGGCCACACTGAACCCCAACGCAGCCGAGATTGACGTCGAAGAATGCGCTGCACCGAACGGGTCGAACACGCTCTCGGACCGCTTGGTAAACCCTGACAGGCCATCCTTCTGGCGCAGTGTACGAATGCGGTCGCGCCGTCCCGTCAGAACCTTATGCGGATAGCACTGGTGCCCGACGTCCCAAATGATCTTGTCCTTTGGTGCCCGGAAAACTGCGTGCAACGCGACTGTCAGCTCCACAACGCCGAGCGATGACCCCAAGTGGCCACCCGTAGTGGAGACGGCATCAATCACCTCGGCGCGAAGTTCGTCGGCCAAGGCGGAAAGCTCGCGATCACTCAATGCGGATAGATCGGACGGGCCCGCGACACGGTCCAGAATAGGCGTGACAGGTTTCATGGCGGGCTCCCTTATTTTGTTTTGTTTGTCCCTCCCTGCCAGCCGGAAAAAAGGCGTCGCGAGGACTGCTGTCCAGGCGACGCCAGTTCCCTGTAGCCAACAGGAAGGGAACCGGGGTGTGGAGGCCCCGTATATCGAGCGTGGCTAAACGCCCGATCCTCGGACCTATGGCGCGACCAGCGTCGACAGCCGCGCCAGAGGTTTAGACAAACGCGTTCAGAACGCGGGTGCCGGTTTCAAGCGCCGCGAAGGGGTCTTCGGGCAGGATCTTCGAGATCACCACCAGAACCAGAATGAAGGCGATCACTCCGAAGAAGGCGACGGCGGCATAAGACGCGCCCAAGGCCATCTGCGTGAAAACCCACATTCTGAGGCTTGGCTTATTGTCCTCGAGATACCATTCGGTTTTGTCGTCAGACATCAGTTCAGCCCTCCGGTGGCAGATAAGGAACAAAGTCGGCAGGCGTCTCTGCCGGCACATAATTGTTGGCCGCGCCGTAGCCGTGCTCCTGCGCCCAGACGAACCAGTTGTCGACAACGGTGCCCGTCAGCAGGATGCCGATGCCCCCCGTCAGGGTCGTCAGAACAGCGAACCACCACGCCCAACGGTGGATACCTTCCATCGTTGCGTTGAACCCCATCGTCCAGCGCCAGAACAAGCCAGCGCGCTCCGATGCTGTGCCGCGGTCATAGATCTGCTCCAACTCGCGATCACCGCCGAGACGGGACACCGCGAGAATGGTCGCACCGTGCATCGCGAAGAGCAGGGTCGAACCATAGAGGAACGCGATCGAAAGCGCGTGGAACGGGTTGTAGAACAGGTTGCCGTAGGTCAGCGAAAACAGGTTCGTCCAATCAAGGTGCGGGAAGACACCGTAAGGCACGGCCTCGGACCACGACCCCATCAGGATCGGACGGATGAGACCCAGAACAAGGAACAGCCAGATCGCACTGGCGAAGGCGTAGCAGACATGCTTGCCCATCCCCAGCTGCTCGGCCAGGACATAGCTTCTGATCCACCAGCTGATCACGCTGACCAGCAGGAAGAATGAAGCGATAAGCCACAGCCCACCTTCCCAGATCGGCGCAAAGCCAAGACCATATTCCGGTCCGGGCGGCTCCAGCGCCATGTAGAAGAGATCCCGGAAGAACACGCCGGGGCTAAAGCCGGCCTGCACCCAGAAGCTCATGCCAACGAGGAAGAACCAGGCGACACCCGATCCCAGCGACAACACGCCCCAAGGACCAAGATAGACAGGTCCAAGCTGTGCATTGCCCAGCCAGCCGAAGAGCTGGGAAAAGCTGGTGCCTTTCGTGCGCTCTCCAAGATCAGCGTCCTCGGTCATGCCCATTTCGGGCGGTCCCTGGACCTGAACCTGACTGAAGATATTCATGTACTCAGCCATTTTTCATGCCTCCCTTAGAGATCCGCCCACCAGGGCAGTTCGAGATACCAATCCCACCAGACGATCCACTGATCGAACCAGACGGTGCCCGAAATCACGATGCAGACCGCGCTCCAGAACGCGGCGTTCAGCGCCAGAAGCAGACCAAGGCGGTGAATGCCGAGGGGCCCGATCGAGTAGCCGATGAAATCGCGGAAGAAGGTGTCTTCATGCTCGGGGCTGCGGCTTTCCTTGCCCTTCTCAGGGTTAGCCGCACTGAGGATCAGCGAGCCGTGCAAGGCCAAGGCGAGCGTTGTCGTGAAGAACAGCGACACCGCCAGCATATGCGCCGGGTTATAGTGGAAGTTTCCGTAGAGGTATCCGGTGTAGCTGACCCAATCGAGATGGGACCAGATACCATAGGGGAACGCATGCCCCCAAGCGCCCATCAGCACAGGCCGGATCACTTGCAGCGTGACGTATGCGAGGATCGCGAAGCCAAATGCGATTGGCACGTGGTAGCCAATGCCAAGCTTACGGCAGATCTCGACTTCGCGAAGCGCCCAACTGATGAAGGCACCATGCGCGCAAATCGTAATGACTTGCCAGAGACCGCCTTCCTGAAGCGGCGCCGCGCCTAGACCATAGCTGATCGGCGGTGGATTGACCGAAATCAGCCAGGGGTTCCAGGTGCCCTGAAGCGCCGCGGAATACAGAATTAGGATGGTGCCAAGGGCCGCGAAGAAGATCGTGGTGACACCGAAAAAGCCGACGAAGAAGGGTCCGACCCAAAAATCGAACATCTGGCCGCCGACGAGCGTGCCACCCGGCACGCGATATTTTCGTTCGAAGCTGAGCAAGGCCATGAAAGACCCTCCATGTTCCGTGCCACGGAGCGGCAGCCGGCCGATCCGCGGAAAGTTGTGGTAGTTGCGGGCGGCAGCTCAGCCGCCCGCAACGGTCTTATGATCGACGATCACTCGCTGGCTTCAGCGGCGAATGCGCGCTCAAACCAGTTGGTTTCCGGGTAGCTCAGCAGGACGAGGTGAATCATCGCTGCCAAGAGGAAAAGGAACACACCCTGCGCCACGAAGACGCGGCGCGGATCGAAGATGAGCCAGATCTTGTAGAACTTTGCCATCTCGTTTCCTCCTACCACGCAAACCAGGGCAGCCAGATGTATGTGGCGATGTGCGCAACCAGCGCCATTGCCACAAAGATCTGCAGTCCGCTCATGTAAACGGCGTGCAGTTCCTGCGCCTGATCATCGGTGAGACCTGTGAAGGACAGGTCGGTTCTATCAGCCATTGAATCCTCCGGATCTTTGACTGAAGCCGCGAACCCCGCGGCCGGGGAACCGACAGATTTCACCCTGTCGGTCATCTGCCGAGGGGATTCCCGGCAAATTCTGGTGAGCTGTCATCATCATGCCGAAAAGATCATTGGCGTGATGATGCGCGCCTGGCTCCAGGCGCGAGCGATGGGTCCCCTGACCGACAAACGGCCCGACCTCAGGACGCTCAGCGCCCAGGTCAGCGTTGCCAACGGCAGGGTGGCAAGGAAGATGATCCCGAAATAGACCGCGAACTCGGTCGTCGGCCGTTTGGAAGCACGCGTTGGTTCTGCGGCTGTCACATTGATCGTCTGGTCGCTCATTGCGTCCTCCTCCTCATGTCGGCTGCCCTTTCAGGGCTTCGACGGTTTCTTTCACGACCCGTTCTGCGCCTTCGGCCAGCGCGGCCGCCTCAGCGGCATCGCGCAGCGACTTCGCGGCTGAGATCCGGGTCAGAACGGGGTGTTCGGCGACGATGCGATCAAGGGCCGCCTGTGCATCGGCATCCCACGGCATGTCGCGGCGAAGTGTGGTTGGCGTGGCAGCTGCGGCATCGAGGTCCGAGCCCAGCGGCAGAATGTGAAACAGCGCGTCAAAGAGACCGTTACAGACTTCCTGCAGCAAGTACGTCGCGCCAGCGTAGCCCATGAAGGGTGTGCCCGTGGCGCGACGGATGGCGGCTCCTGGGAAACTGGCGGGGATAAAGGTCGGCGCTGGTCCATGCCCGGCTTTCGCCTCGGCAAGGTACATCTTTTCGTTGATCGACCCCATCAGCACCAAGGGGCGCTTGTCGGCCACCATTGCGCGCACTTCGTCGTTGTTCGTCTTCGCACCGGCGGTCCGAGCGACAGCGAAGGCACAGGGTAGACCGAGGTCACCTTCAAGGTAATTGCGGATGCCTCGGGCATAGGTCTCGTTGGCGACAATGCCGAAACTCGCCGTCGCAAAGAAATCCTGCGTGACCGAGCGCCAGAGATCCCAGACCGGCTTGATGGTCGAATGCTTCTCGCGCTCAATGAAGGGCTCGGGATCAAGATCCAGCATCTCGCCCAGCTTGCGAAGGAACTTTGTTGTGCTGTCGACCCCGATCGGCGCCTGAAGATATGGTTTGCCCAATACCTCTGCCAAGCCGCGGCCAAATTCGCGGTACATGCAGATGTTGGCGTCGGCGTTCACCAGATTGCGCATTTCGGCCAGATGGCTGCCCAGGGGCATCACCATGTTCACCTCGGCGCCAATACCTTCGGCAAGACGCCGGATCTCGGCCAGATCGCTTGGCATGTTGAACGTGCCATACATCGGCCCAAGAATGTTGACGCGGGGCTTGGCACCTTCCTCGCGCTTCTTCTCTGGCGGCATACGCCCCTTGGTCATCCCGAACTCAGTGAAGATCCAAGTCATCGCGCGGTCGGCCGCTTCCCACTGATCCTCGTCAATGGTGCGCGGAAGGAAGCGTTGGATATTTGTGCCTTGCGGAGTGACACCGCCGCCGATCATCTCGGCGATGGAGCCGGTCACGACAACGGCAGGCAACGCTGGGTCCAACGTGCCCCACGCGCGCTTCATCGCGCCTTCGGTCCCATCCCGACCCAGTTCTTCTTCGCCAAGACCGGTCACCACGATGGGCAATTCATGCGGCGGCAACGCATCGGTATAGTGCAGAACGCTGGTAACAGGCAGGTTCTCGCAGCCAACGGGGCCATCAATGACGACCTGCAACCCCTTCACAGCAGTGAAGGCGTAAACAGCGCCCCAATATCCGCCCGCGCGATCATGATCCTGAACCAACATCAGATCATCTCCGATGCTTTGGCAGCTTTGGCTTGCCGGTCGAGTTTCTTTTGGTGCTGCGCCCGGAAATCAGGCCTGAGGTTGGGTGCGCCTTCCCAAACTCCAGCTGTATCGCCCGTGCCGCTGCCTTCAAAGAAGGCCTTCATCGACGCCATGCGATCCTTGTTGCCCATCGCCGCGCGCACGACCTCTCCCAATGATCCGGCCCCAGCCGGGCCCATCAGGGGGCGGGCAGAAATCAGGTTCGTGAAATAGAGCGACGGAATGCCAAGTTCCTTGCCCTTCTGAACAACGGGCGTCGTGCCGATCGCAAGGTCGGGCTTGATCCCCTCCATCGCGGCCAGATCGTCCTCCAGCGATGCGCGGTAGACGACTTTCGTGCCCTTGGCCTCCAGCCAATCGCGATCTTCGGCAGACATGTCTGTCCGCGCGCAGGCCGTGCCGACGTAAGGCACGTTCGCACCGCTTTCGATCAGCAGGCGTGCAACCAGAAGTTCTGAGCCTTCGTAGCCGGACAAAGTGATGGTGCCTTCAATGGGCTGCGCTTCCAATGCCGCACGCGTTGCAGGGACGAAGGCATTCTGGGCCGCCGCGATCTGATCGGCAGACACGCCGAATGTGTCTCCGATACGTGCAAGCCAGTTGGCGACGCCGTCGGCACCAACTGGTGCGGACCCCACGATGGGTCGACCGGCGGCCGAGAATTCGCGCATGGCTGCGCTATAGAACGGGTGGATCGCTGCCACGGCAGAACAATCGAGCGCGGCATAAAGCTCCCGCCATTCGCGGCACGGCACAACCGGACCTGCAGCGAGACCCATAGGCGCCAGCATCGCGCCAATCATCATCGGATCCGCCGGGAACATCTCGCCCAGTAAAGCAACGCTGGGGCGGTCATCCACACCGGCCGCAGGGCGCGGCACGGGGCCGGCTTCTGCTTCTTCACGCGCGTACTTCAACATTGCGCCCGCCAAGACGTCCTTGGCTTCGGCATGCGTTGGAATTCCAAAGCCAGGCACATCGATTCCGATAATCCGGACGCCATTTATCTCATCCGGCAAAAGACGAAGCGGAACGCCGGAGGCCGTTGGCACACACAGGTTCGTCACCACGATCGCATCGTAGCGATCAGGGTCTGCCATATCGTGCACCGAGGCGCGGATGTCCTCGAACAGCTTTCCGGTGACCAACGTCTCGGAATCGAAGGGCACATAGCCGACGGATCGGCGCGCGCCGTAAAAGTGGCTGACGAAAGTCAGCCCATAGACGCAACAAGCGGATCCGGACAGCACTGTCGCCACACGACGCATTCGAAGACCGACGCGGAGGGACCCGAACGCAGGACACATGGACTGCGGCTTGTCGTGAGGTCCTTGCGGATAATCGGCGGCATACTGATCCAAGATATCTGACTGCCCCGCAGAACGCGCAGCGGCTTCCATCTCGGCCGCGCCCGCGTGACACCCCATGCCATCCGAAGACAGCTCAGGCGCCTCGGGCCGTGCTTCGCCCAAAGTCACATCCACCTCATCGGCGGCGTCGTATGTGACTTCTTTATCCATGCGAAACCTTCGCTGCCTGACCCAGAAGATCTGAGACACGCTCCAACCGATCTTTGGTGGTGGCCAAAATCGTCGCGTTCTTGCGCAGCAGTGTTTCGTGCTCGCGCTTCAACCGCTGCATTGCGCGCTCGGTCTCGCTGACAGGCGGCAATTGAATATCAGGCATCGTCATAAATGACCTCCAACGATGCCTTCGGAGCGGCGTTTTTGCCGCGCATGTCTTGATCCGTCGCAGGCTCCAGCACGACGCCCGCGCCAGTATCCGAGCCATCGAACAGCGCCAGAAGACCATCCTGATCGAGAGGCGCAGGGCGAACCGGCGGCGCCTCGGCCACGTTCATCCCAAGTTCGGCAAAGAGCGGCCCCCACTGACCTTCGGCCGTGCCGACGATCTGATAGTTCGCCGATTTTTTCCGAAGATCGTCATCTTGCGGGATCGATGCGAGAACCGGGATGTTGACGGCTTCTGCAAAAGCCTGTGCCTCGCCAGAACCGTCATCCTTGTTGATGACAAGGCCGGCAACGCCAACATTCCCGCCAAGCTTGCGGAAGTATTCCACCGCCGAGCAAACGTTGTTTGCCACATACAGCGACTGAAGATCGTTAGATCCGACCAGAATGACTTTCTGCGCCATGTCGCGCGCGATGGGCAGGCCGAAGCCGCCGCAAACCACATCGCCCAGGAAGTCGAGCAGAACGTAGTCGAAGTCCCAATCATGGAAGCCGAGCTTTTCCAGAAGCTCGAAGCCATGAATGATCCCGCGACCGCCACAGCCTCGTCCGACCTCTGGCCCGCCAAGCTCCATAGCGAACACGCCACCGCGCTTAAAGCAGACATCGCCGATCTTCACTTCCTCACCGGCCAGCTTCTTCTTGGTCGATGTCTCAATGATCGTTGGGCATGCCTTGCCGCCGAACAACAGCGAAGTCGTATCAGATTTCGGATCGCAGCCGATCAAAAGCACGCGCT
Source organism: uncultured Rhodobacterales bacterium (assembly GCA_964566835.1). Taxonomy (GTDB): domain Bacteria; phylum Pseudomonadota; class Alphaproteobacteria; order Rhodobacterales; family Rhodobacteraceae; genus CAZMKY01. Next base: position 14,464 of record CAZMKY010000227.1, on the reverse strand, counting down.
TGCCCTGCTCGGCCATCATGTGGCTGAGGTTGGCCAGCGTGAAGGACTTGCCAATGCCGCCTTTGCCATAGATCGCGATGATCTGGGTCTTGCTTTTCGGTTCTTCGGTCACGAGATCGGCCAGATCTTCGTGCGCTTCATCACGCAGGCGCTGGTCGAAGTCAGACAGGTTCGGCACGTCGAGGGTCATGCATGCCCCTCCCAATCAAGGATCATTTTCAAGCAAGCCGGATCGTCGAAGGCTTGCGCATAGGCGGAAGGTGCGGCGTTCGCCGGTTGGCGGTGCGTGACCAGGTCAGCAAGGCTCAGCGCGCCAGTTTCGATCAAAGCGCGGGTGGCGATCAGGTCCGCTTCGGTCCACTCTGCCGCGACCCGAAGCCGAGCCTCTTTCATAAAGGCCGGCGGAAACGCGAAAGAGACGTCATTTGCGTAGAAGCCGGCAAGCACAATCTCACCGCCTTTGGTGATCCGCCCCATCAGCGAATTGAGGATGCCGTCGGCGCCTGTGGCGTCATAGATCGACGCATAGTCTCGACGCTCATCAGCGTCAGGATGCACGACGTCATAGCCCAAGGCACCAGATTGCCGATCGGCGTTGGTTTCCCAAACAACGGGTGGCGGTCCGCCCGCTGCAACCGTGATACGGGCCAAAAGCCGCCCCAAGACACCATGCCCGACAATCAGCTCCGGAAGGCAGCGATCCAGCCCGGCCATGGCATGGCGTGCTGTCGCCGCAAGCGCCAGAAGCGCACCTTCTTCGCGCAGCGCGCGGTCAATTTTCACCGCTCGTGCGGCAGGTGAAACGATTCGCGACGCGGCCCCACCAAATAGCCCCTTGGCTTCATTGAAGGACGAAGATCCGGGAACAAAGACGAAGTCTCCAGGCTGGAACGGGGTCTCTACACCGGCTTCAACAACTTCGCCCGCCGCTTCGTATCCCGGGACAAGCGGATAACCCATACCTGGGAATGGCGGCATGCGGCCCTCGTAGAAAAGTCTTTCTGTTCCAGTGGATATGCCGGAATAGGCAACGTCTACGACGATGTCCGTCGGACCCGGCTGCGCCAAGGACAGTCCGCCAAGCCCCAGTTCACCGGGGCCAGTCAGTATTACGGCTGTCGTGTCCAAGGGTGCAGTCACTCCCATCCCGTTCATCCGCGCGCCGCCTTGCATGGGAGACGCGTCAATTTGTCATCACATATGTCAGTTTAAGATTACACTTAGCAGTGTCAATCAATTTAGACACAAAGAGCGTCAATCCAGTGGCTTGGATGCCGTCACAACGGTCGTGACAAACGGACGACTGGCGCGATGTGCCTTGATGTCTACGAATCCCGCGTGCTTGAGATGACCGGCAATCTCTTCGGCGCTTCGCGTCCGCCCAGTGCCCATCGCCAGCGTGTAAGTTGCGTAGTAAACATCGCCTGCCTCGCAGCCGAGCATGGGTTCCGACACAACCAACCGCCCGCCTTTCGGCAAGGCGTCCAAGACTTCAGAAAGAAGGTGGGCCACCGTTGCATCGGCATGGTCATACAGAACGCGGACCAAGGAAATGACGTCTGCGCCCTTTGGCAAAGGCTCGTCTCTGAAGGATCCCGGCGCGAGTGATACGCGATCCCCGACCCCTGCCGCACTCAACCGATCACCGGCACTGTCCAAGACGCTTGGCAAATCAAAGAGCGTGGCCTTCAAACCCGGCGTCGCGCGCAAGGCCTCGATCAAGAAAGCGCCCGTGCCGCCGCCCACATCCAACAGATGCGCATGCGCCGACAGATCAACGACTGACAGTGTTTCTTCGGCAACCAGCGCCTGACTTTCACTCATGAGGTGCGAATAGCGGTCGGCCGAGGCGGGATCCTTGGCCGCTCCGGCACCAAAAACATATGGCCAGAAAGACGCGAGCTCGGGCTCCGTCGTCCCCCGAAAGAACCCGACAGGGTCGGACAGATCAGAATAGAGAACCTTGTGATGCCGGATCATGTCGGCCAGACCCGGAACACCGGACAAAGCGGCACCGCGACGCGATAGCGACACGCGATCGCCGCGCCGCTTGAGCAAACGCATCGTGACAGACGCGCCGACCAAAACCCGCAGGCGATCTGGCGGCACTGCCGTTTTATGGGACAAGAGATCAAGGGTGAGAGGACCGACCGACAGAAGCTTGAAGACTTCAAGCTCGACGAGCGCCATGAGCACCTGAGATTCCACGAAGCCTTGGACCGTTTTGAACATCGCCGCGCCTTCACGCCGCGTTATTCCGCGCGTCAACGGAAACCTGGCAGCCCAGCGCTGAAAACCACGCGATGCGGCGAGGCGGTTCAACCGAGCCGACAAAGACGAACGCTCTTTGGGATTTGGCTGCGCCGGTCCCAGACCGATATCACTCACCGGGGACCGTCCGTCGCCGCGTAGGGTCGGGCACCAACTTGTCCGCTGTGCGACGCACCAGATGTGCAAGCTGCGCCTCGCCGGGGCAGGACGGGATCGAGGCGATGGCGCCGGCAAGACTGTCTTGAAGACGGGCTATTGCACCTTCGACGCCCAACTCTGCCACGGCATTCGGACGACCATGCAGATCGTCTTGCCCTGCCGGTTTGCCAAGCGATTCTTCGTCCATCAACGCATCGCGCAAGTCATCGGCAACTTGAAACGCTTCGCCAATGCGCGCCCCAAGCTCCACCCAAGGTGCCGGATCTTCGCCGGCAGCGATGGCGCCCATTTCAGTTGCCGCAATGAAGAGCGCGCCGGTCTTGGCAAGATGGTAGGCCGACAAGTCAACCTCGGCCTCGCTCTCCCAACCTTGGCCCGCGCAGATGCCATAGGGAGTGCCTGATCTGCGTGACAGGGCCAAAACCAGATCCAGTGCTTCTTTCGGTGCATGTCGTCCGGCGCGGGCAAGTGTCTCGAACGCCAGAATGATCAGGCTATCGCCGGTCAGGACCGCAAGAGGTTCTGAAAAGGCGCGGTGGACGGCGGGTTTGCCCCGACGCAAGTCAGCGTCGTCAAAGCACGGCATGTCGTCGTGGACGAGACTGGCACAGTGGATCAACTCCAGGGACGCGGCAGCAGCATCAGCCAAAGCGGGGTTCCGGTCCCCGCAAGCCATTGCGACACTGAGAAGGATCGTTGGGCGAATTCTGGCGCCACCCGGTGTCACGGCGTAAGGCAACGCAGCAGCCAATTTTCGCGGTGCAGGCCCAGCCGTGGCCGGGGACAATGCCGCGACAATTGCGGAGTCGATTCTGGCGGTTAGCGGCATGAAACCTCTCGCGCGGCGGCCCAAAGTGTAAATTAGCTATTACAGCTAAGTGTAAATCATACTGGACATTGAGAAAGGGCGAGTCAACAATTCCGGGATGAGTGATGCAATGAAGCGGGTCGTCGTCATCGGCGCGGGCATGGGCGGCCTTGCGTCGGCCATTCGCCTTGCCGTTGCAGGCGCACGCGTCACACTTCTTGAAATGTCTGGCACGCCGGGCGGAAAAATGCGCGCCGTCGACAGCGCTGCCGGGCCGGTTGATGCTGGCCCTACCGTCCTGACGATGCGCCATCAGTTCGACGCGCTCTTCGCCCTTGCCGGGCAGCGCTTGGAAGACCACGTTGGTGTCTTCCCAGAGCCGATCCTCGCGCGCCACTGGTGGCTGGACGGCAAGACGCTGGACCTCTTCGACAACACGGAAGCCAGCATTGAAGCGATCCGCGATGCCTTCGGCACGACAGAGGCCGATGCCTTTCGCGCCTTCGATCGTGACGCCCGCAAGCTCTTCGGTGTTTTTGAACACCCCATGATGGAGGCCCCTGCCCCAACCTTGCCCGGCATGGCCGGCGTTGTCATGCGTCGCCCGTCCGTCCTGACCGCTATGGCGCCGCACCTGTCATTGGCAAGCGCGCTTAAAAGGCGCTTCAGCTCGCCCCACCTTCGGCAACTGTTCGGACGCTATGCGACATACGTTGGCGGCACCCCGCGCGGCGCACCGGCTATTTTGCAACTGATCTGGCAGGCCGAAGCATCTGGGGTCTGGTGCGTTGAAGGGGGCATGCACAACCTCGCCCGTGCTTTGGCGGATCTTGCTGCGTCTCTTGGTGTCCGTATCCACTACGACGCCAAGGTGACGAGAATCGAACGTCAGAATGGGCGTGCGCAGGCCGCACACACGGCCGACGGGCAGAAGCATACAGGCGAGGCGATCCTCTTCAACGGCGACCCCCGCGCACTTGAAATCGGGCTCCTTGGGGATGGTGTGTCTCATGCTGTTGATCCCTCGGGGACCACACCGCGAAGCCTGAGCGCACGGGTCTGGTCTTTTGCGGCGACGCCGGCAGGGGCCGATCTGATCCATCACAATGTTTTCTTCGGAAAAGACCCAGACGAAGAGTTTGGTCCTATCAAGTCGGGCCAGCCACCAACGGACCCGACGCTTTATATCTGCGCGCAAGATCGTGGCGCTCACATGCCGCCACCCGATGGTCTGGAGCGATTTGAGATCATCGAGAATGCGGCGCCAACCGACCGAATGGAAGAGAAGGAGAAGAATGCATGTCGGACACGAGTTTTCGACCGACTGGCACACTACGGCCTGACCTTCACGCCAAGACCGCTGGAGACCGCGCTTACGACACCGTCGGAGTTCAACGCGCTCTTTCCGGGAAGTCTCGGATCCCTCTACGGGCTGAGCCCCGAGGGCATGACGGCGGCCTTCAAAAGACCGACTGCGCGGAGCAAGATAGCGGGCCTTTATCTGGCGGGCGGAGGGACGCACCCAGGCGCGGGGATCGCGATGGCAGCCCTTTCCGGCAAGCACGCGGCCGCGGCGATCGGAACGGACCTTGCTTTGCGCTCGACGTCCCGCCCAATGGCTACGCGTGGTGGTATGTCGACGGCGTCAGCGATTGCGGGCGCTTCGCCGTCTCGGTCATTGCCTTCATAGGCTCAGTCTTTTCGCCGTGGTATCGGTGGTCGGGTCGACGCGATCCCGACAACCACTGCTGCATCAACGTCGCGACCTATGGGCCGGGCGGCCGTTTCACAATGACGGACCGCGGTCGCAGCGCACTTCGCCAAAGTCAGGACAGCTTCACGGTTGGCCCTTCTTCACTTCACTGGAACGGTCGAGACCTGACAATTGATATCGACGAGATCTCATCGCTGCCTTTGATCTCGCGGATCAAGGGACAGATCACTGTGACACCGTCCGCCTTGACCGATGTTGAACTGCCGCTGACCGATGACGGGGCGCACATATGGCGTCCGTTCGCGCCAACCTCCCGGATCAAGGTCGATCTCAATCGCGGCTGGACATGGTCGGGGCACGGCTATTTCGATGCCAACTTCGGGACGCGGTCCCTAGAGGAGGACTTCGACTACTGGACGTGGGGGCGCTTCCCACTCCAACAGGGCAGTGCCTGTTTCTACGACGCCATCCGCCGCGACGGATCGGAACTGGCGGTCGGGGCAACCTTTGCCGAAGACGGTGCGGTCGAGACCATGCCGATGCCCCCGAAAGCCCGCGTGTCACGTTCGCTATGGGCCGTGCGGCGCGAAACCCGCGCCGACGAAGGCACGAGACCCCGGCAAACAAAGGCCATGCTGGACGCACCTTTCTACACACGCTCGGTCGTGCAAACCACGATCAACGGCGAGACCACTGAGGGCGTCCACGAGGCGCTAGACCTAAATCGCTTCCGCGGACCCTGGTTGATGCCGATGCTGGCTGTCCGCGTGCCGCGAAGATCCGGCTGGCGTTTCGCGATCTAGGCGCGACGTGCTGCTGGATGCAGTGACGATGAAAGGATGTGATCCGAAGCCGTTACAACGTGCTGAGCGTGATAAACGATCTTTGGATCAGGCTTCCCGACCAATTCGTGGTCTTTATCCGGGTAGTCCAGCGACGACAGAAAGTGGCGCATGCAATTCAATCGAGCGCGCTTCTTGTCATTGGATCGCACGACCGCCCATGGCGCATCGGCGGTGTCGGTATAGAAGAACATGGCTTCCTTCGCCTCGGTGTAGTCATCCCACTTATCAAGGCTGGCCCGGTCGATCGGCGACAGCTTCCACTTCTTCAGGGGATCGGTCTCACGCGAGGAAAAGCGGCGTCGCTGTTCGTCCTGGGTGACAGAGAACCAATACTTAAAAAGACGAATACCACTGCGGACCATCATGCGCTCCAACTCGGGCGTTTGCCGCATGAACTCCAAGTATTCTGTCGGTGCGCAAAACCCCATAACACGCTCTACCCCGGCCCTATTGTACCAAGACCGGTCGTACAGAACGATCTCGCCGGCGGTCGGCAGGTGCCGGACGTAGCGCTGAAAGAACCACTCTCCCCGCTCGGTTTCGGTGGGCTTGTTCAACGCAACAACGCGGGCACCGCGAGGGTTCAGATGTTCCATGAACCGCTTGATCGTTCCGCCCTTGCCGGCCGCATCCCGACCTTCGAACAACAAAACGACCTTCTCACCATTCTCCTGAATCCAGTGTTGCGCCTTCAAGAGCTCCACTTGCAGCGCAGCTTTGTCTTTCTCGTAAGTCGCACGATCAAGCTTTGTATCGTATGGATAATCCTCGCGCTCGAATCCAAGAATGGCGGATGCACGCGCGTTTTCAGTCTGAATCCCTTGCTTCAAATCGTCTGGCATTGGCGGTCTCCTCTATCGTCGAGGGGACGCAACCACAGTTCACATGAACTGTCCTTGACTCACGTCAATTGAGCCCTGTGCAGTTCAGCCGCCAGAAGCACCGGGGTTCCGGCGCCAGACGGACCAATTCAATGCAGCCGCAACGCTGACCCAAACGATATAAGGAACGAACAGCAATCCCGCGATCCAGTCGAGTTGCCAGAAGGTCAACAAGGTACCTGCCACGGCGAACCAGAACAGGATAATTACGATCATGCCACCGCGCATGTCCTTCTTACCGAAGAAGACCGGGGTCCAGAGGGTGTTGAAGGCCAGTTGCGTCGCATAAAACGCCATCGCATAGGCCGCGCCGTCAAGCGGTGCGACACGAGCGGCAGCGATGGACATGAAGATGTAAAGCGTCGTCCATGTGACTGGAAAAACCCACTTGGGCGGCGTCCAGTCTGGCTTGTCCAATCCATCATACCAATCGCCCGGATCGAAAATTGCGCCGGTCGTCGCGGCTGCACCGCAACCTGCAAGGAATATGAAGAACAACATCCAGTCCATAACCCGGAACTAGCCCAATCCGGCAAACCGTCCAATGATCTAGACGCGCGCACGGTCCCGCGCTTCGAGGTCGGCCAGGACACTCAACAGGGCACCGGCGCGGGTTTCCCCCCACTCCTCCATGCCCGGACGACATAGTGCAGCCGCGTCGACCAAAAAGGCCGTTTCAGCCAAGGGTCGCGCATAGAGGACCGGTGTATGAAGCCCAACCAGAGAAACGCCGGAACGCAAGAGAGACAGGCCAAGCCATCCGATCTTTTGCCGCTTATACGTTCGGGCGCGATAGCTGATCGTATCGTGACCATTCTGCCGGATCGCGCCACCTATCCCGGCATAGACGTGCCGCGCAGCATAGATCCCGGGGCGTGATGACAGCGGCAGGGCCGGAATTCCGGCTTCGCCCCGATGATAGAGTTTGTCGGCCTCAGCAAGCAGGCGCCGCACCAACCCACGAACACGGTCATCAGGTGTCGGATCTGCCAGAAAAGCCTCTGGCTCCAGGCCAACCTCTTCCAACCACGCGATGGGCAGATAAATCCGCCCGGCTCGCGCATCTTCGCCAACATCACGAGCAATGTTGGTCAACTGCATCGCAACGCCCAGATCGCAAGCACGGGCCAAGGCATCTGCATCACGAACGCCCATAAGAACGGACATCATGGCACCGACCGCAGCGGCAACACGGGCCGAATAGTCGAAAACCCCGGACAATGTCTGATACCGGCGTTCTTGCGCGTCCCATGCCAAGCCTTCCAGCAACGCGTCGGGCAAAGCACGCGGCATCTCGTAGTCTTCGACGACCGCAGCAAACGCCCGGTCCGCGGCAGCATCGCGCGGCTGTCCACGGTAGATCGCATCCAACCGCTCATTCAGCCGCAAAACAGCTTCGGCCTTGGCAAGATTGAGATCCACAGCGTCGTCAGCCAACCTGCAAAATGCATAGAGCGCCAATGCAGGGTCGCGAACTTTCGATGGCAAAAGCTTGGACGCAGCATAGAAAGACAGCGAACCGTGGCGGATGGCATCGCGGCAAACGTGAAGATCGCGTGGGTTGATCATTCGGCGGCAACTTTCAATTCGGATCTGGCGGCATGGACGTCCGGCACAAGCTTGGCCAATACCTCGGCCGAGGAGACGACCCCCGGAAGCCCCGCGCCGGGATGCGTCCCCGCGCCGACAAGAAATAGTCCATCCAGCTCTTCGGATACATTGTGCGGTCGGAACCATGCCGATTGCAGGATACGCGGCTCTAAAGAGAAGCCTGCGCCATGGGGCGACAAGTATCGGTCGCGGAACGTCTCGGGCGTGAAAGCGAACTCGGTCACGATCTTTTCCGAGAATCCGGGTAGAAGTCGGTTCTCCAGAACCTCGCGCACACGCTCTTTGTAGATCGGCTCTTCCTCCGTCCAATCGACAGATCTGTCATGACCCAGATGCGGCACCGGCGAGAGGACGTAGAAGGCGTCAGCACCATCTGGCGCAACGGTGGGATCATGTTCCGCCGGACGATGGACGTAGAGGCTCATGTCATCGGCAAGCCTGCCCTTGATGAAGATGTCGTTCAGCAGACCTTCATAGCGGGGGCCAGAGAGAATGGTGTGATGGCCAACGTCACGCCAAAGGTCGCGGGTATCGCGCGTACCGAAATACCAGACATACAGACCCATGGACCAACGGCGCGAATTCAACTTGCGCCCTGTCCACCTTCGACGCGGGAGGTCCCGAAGAAGCGTATCGTAGGTATGCCCAGCATCCGCGTTGGAGACGACGATCTCGGCCGGAAGCCTTTCGCCGTCGTCCAGCAGGACAGCGGTGGCGCGACGTCCCTGAACCTCGATCTTGTCGACAGTCACTCCATAGTGGATGCGCCCGCCTTGCCGCTGCACGACACGCGCCATCGCAGACGCGATCGCCTGAACACCGCCGCGTGCATAGTGAACACCGAATTCCTTCTCCAGATGGCTGACAAGTGCATACATCGACGTCACCCGCGTCGGGTCTCCTCCGATAAAGAGGGGATGAAACGACAGTGCCATCTGCAAACGCGGATCTTTGACACGCGCCTTGGCCAGCCCGTGAATAGATCGATCCGCCCGGAGCATCGCGAATTCCGGCAAGACCTTTATCGTGCTCCACGCCTTGTGCATGGGCTCAGCCACCATGCCCTCATAGCCAACGACAAAGCGACGCTCTGCATCCTTCAGGAACCGGCGATAGCCTTTGACATCACCCGGCGAAAGACGCGCAATCTCGGCTTCCATGGCTTCTGTTGATGCACGCGCCGTGAAGTGCGAACCGTCCGGCCACCTGATCTCGTAGAAGGGATCCAGCGATGTCAGATCGACTTCGGCGTCAAAATCCGCGCCGCACGCGGCGAACAGCTTTCGAAACACCTCCGGAACCGTGACAATGGTGGGCCCAAGATCAAAGCGGAAGCCGTCTTGCAGGATGGCGGTCCCGCGCCCACCCGGGCCGTCCAGACGGTCCAGAACAGTGACGTCATAGCCCTTGGCCCCCAAACGCATGGCGGCGGCCAAGCCGCCAAGGCCCGCGCCGATGACGACGGCGCGCTGGGGTCCACGGGATGCGTCCTGTTGCGACATGGAATCGAGGATACACTGTCCAGTTTGATTTACAATTCTGAAGATACTTTGGATTTACAGCGTAAATTTCTTTCAAATATGGGCTCGTCGTGTCAATCTAAGCTTACAAAAAAGGGAGCCGACACATACAAACCGTCAGCCTCAGTGTGTTTAGATTTGACGCTCTTCAGGATCGCCTTTGGGTTCTGGGGCAAATGGGGGCTGCGCGCCTGACATTTGCGCGCATGCCCGAGGCGCGATTCTGGAAGCTGTGCGGGTCCGGGACTGGCGAAGGCTTTACACCCGTGCCCAACACCGCCGTCTGGGCCATCTTGGCTGTCTGGGACGACGAAGCGACGGCCCGTGACCAAGCTGAGAACGCCCCCGTGTTCAAAAGATGGAGGTCGAAGGCCAAAGAGTGCTGGACCGTGTTCCTCAGCGCCTATTCCTCGCGCGGCCAATGGTCTGGCTCCGCGCCGTTCGACATCGGCGCGCCCGCGGAACATGGACCGATTGCCATCCTGACGCGCGCGACCGTAAAGCCGTCGGCCATGATGCGGTTCTGGCAAAGAACGCCCGACATCAGCCAAGTCATCGGCAACGATCCAAACGTCCTGTTCAAAATCGGGATCGGCGAAGTCCCCTGGCTTCAACAGGTCACTTTCTCGATCTGGCCCGACACCGAAACCATGGTTCAATTTGCCCGCAAGGACGGACCGCACGCGCGCGCCATTCGTGCCGTGCGCGAGGGCAATTGGTTCCGCGAAGAGCTATACGCCCGCTTTAATGTCCTTGGCTCTGCCGGGCATTGGAACGGGGTTTGCCCGCTCAACAAGTTTGAAAGGTCTGCCGCATGACCCAGCCATTCCCCTTCTCTGCCATTGTTGGCCAAGACGACATGAGACTGGCCATGACGCTTACCGCAATTGATCCGGGCATAGGCGGCGTTCTTGTTTTCGGCGACCGAGGCACCGGCAAGTCCACGGCTGTCCGCGCCCTCGCCGCCCTTCTGCCGCCGATTGCGCAAGTCGAAGGGTGTCCTGTGAACTCTGCCACGGCCGAAGAAATTCCCGAATGGGCCATGGTCACGCGCCGACGCGTTGTGAAGCGACCGACGCCTGTCGTCGACTTGCCACTCGGTGTCAGCGAGGACCGCGTGCTCGGCGCGCTCGATATTGAACGTGCGCTCGCGCACGGAGAGAAGTCGTTTGAGCCGGGCCTGCTTGCGAAGGCAAACCGCGGCTATCTCTACATCGACGAAGTCAATCTGCTGGAAGATCACATCGTGGATCTGCTGCTGGACGTCGCGCAATCCGGTGAAAACGTGGTCGAGCGTGAAGGCCTTTCCATCCGCCATCCGGCGCGTTTCGTGCTGGTCGGCTCCGGCAACCCCGAAGAAGGGGAATTGAGACCCCAGCTCTTGGACCGCTTTGGCCTTTCGGTAGAAGTAAGAACGCCATCCGACATCGAAGATCGGATCGAAGTCGTGCGCCGCAGGCAGGCGTATGAGCAAGACAAGGCGGCCTTCCTGAAGCGCTGGCGGGCACAGGACACCAAGCTTCGCAACCGTATCCTGAAGGCGCGCGACCGTCTTGCTGATGTTGAAACTCCGGAAACTATCCTTCGTGACGCGGCAGAGCTTTGCATCGCGCTGGGCTCCGACGGGTTAAGAGGCGAATTGACCTTGCTTCGCGCTGCGCGGGCGCTCGCCGCATTTGAAGGCGATATGGAAATCAACCGTACGCACCTGGCACGACTGGCCACACAGGCGCTTGGGCATCGGCTGCGCCGCGATCCCCTCGATGAAGCGGGCTCGGTTGCGCGGGTGACTCGCGCGGTTCAGGCCCAATTCGGAGCTTTCGCGACGGCGGCTGAATGACCCATCCACTCTGGGAACGGGCGGTTCTGGCCGCAAGTCTCATGGCATCACCCGGCATTCGGACGGGCGGGCTTTGGCTCCGCGCCAGATCGGGTGAGGTTCAGCGACGCTACCTGAACCAACTGAATGGCCTGTTTCCGGACATGCGTCGCATCGGACCCGGCACGGATGACATGGCACTGGCCGGCGCGCTGGACGTAACACGGTCGCTGACGGAGGGAAGGCGGGTCGAAGGCCGGGGCATTCTCTCCAGTTTCGCGCCGATCCTCCTGACCAGCGCAGAGCGCTGCACGCCGCACCGCGCCGCAAGGTTGGCGCATTGGATTGACGCAGGCGGCCTGTTGATCCTCCTTGACGAAGGAACGGAGGATGACGACGCTCCCGCGCCTTCCTTGACCGACAGACTGCCCTTCTTCGCCGATCTCGACACGCTCAGACTTGACGAATGTGACACCGTCCCTGCGGCTCCACCGCCCGGAAGTGCTGTGTGTAACGACGCGCAACTGGTGACGCTCACCCAAGTCGCCGCTGGTTTGGGAATATCGGATCTCCGGGCGCCACTGGCGACCGCATGCGCGGCAGCCGCACATGCAGGCCTTCACGGCAGAGCGGAACCCGTTACGGCAGACATGGAAGCCGCCGTCGCACTCGTGCTCGCCCATCGCGCAATGAGCCTGCCTAACGCGGCGGACTCTGCACCAGAGGACCAAAAACAGGATGAAGATCGGGACGACAGCGCCCAATCGAGCCAACCCATCGACCTGACAGAAGACCGCTTGATCGCCGCCGCCGAGACAGCGCTCCCACCCGAAGTATTGGCCGAGATTGCCAAACGACGGCGAGCCAAGAACGGGACTGGCAGCGGTGCTGGCGCGTTGGCCTTGTCAACTGAGCGCGGACGCCCTTTGCCGCCGCGCAAGGGACGGCCCGGCGCACGCACGCGCGTCGATCTAATCGCTACGCTGCGCACGGCCGCCCCTTGGCAGCGCCTGCGTGGCGCAGAGCGCGGCCGTGTGGCCGTACGCGCCGGCGACATTCACCTGAAGCGTCACGCGGAGCGAAGCGAACGTCTTGTCATCTTCGTTGTCGATGCTTCGGGTTCGGCGGCAATGGCGCGCTTGGCCGAAGCAAAAGGGGCCGTCTCGATCTTGTTGGGCGAGGCCTATCGCAGCCGCGACAGTGTCTCGTTGATAGCGTTTCGGGGCGAAAAGGCAGACGTCATGCTCCCCCCGACGAAGGCACTTGTCGCCGCCAAGAACCGGTTGGCGGCTTTGCCGGGCGGCGGAGCGACGCCATTGGCCGACGCCTTGCGCCACGCCACGGACATGGCGGCAAAGGCGCGGCGAGCGGGAACAGACGTCGTCGTTGTCTTGATGACTGATGGGCGCGCCAACAGAACCCTGGCGGGCGAGATTGACCGCGCGCAGGCGCAAGACGACGCGATGGCAATGGCAAGCCTTCTGGCCATGACGGGAACCGAATGTCTCGTGCTCGACACAGGCAATCGGCGCAGCGCCGCACTCAACGCACTCAGCCAACGCCTCATGGCAGACTGCCTGCCCCTTCCGCGCGGTGGCGCACGAGAGGTTGCGGCGCTGGCCAGCGCAGGGCGGCGCTGATCTGATGGAACCATTGGTTGAATGCAGGCCCCACCGATGGCGCGCCAGAAGGTGCGGTCAAGGCAAACCCACGCTGGTTCTGCACGGGGCCGGATCATCAGGCCAAAGCTTCGCCCGCGTTGCGGACTTTCTGGCAGACGATCATGCCATGTTGATCCCCGACCTGCCAGGACACGGCCAGACCCGGCTTGGCACCAAGCAGCGAAGCGGATTGGCGCATATGGCCGAAGATGTCTGGTCCCTTGCGATGCAGGAAATCGGTCGGCCAGAATTGATTGTCGCCCATTCTGCCGGTGCGGCCATCGCGTTGCATCTCGCGCACGCCGAGCACGGCCCACCCGTTGTCGCCATCAATCCGGCGCTCAGATCATTCGACGGCGTTGCCGGGTGGCTGTTCCCGCTTCTGGCCAAGACACTTGGTGCCAATCCCTTTGCGCCTCAGATACTTGCCCGCATGACGGGTCGCCCCGCACGGATCAAGGAACTGCTGCAAAGTCAGGGCTCCCAGATTGATGATGAGATGGTCGCGCACTACCGCGGCCTTGCCTCCGATGCACGCCACGTCGCCGGAACGCTCGCCATGATGGGCCAATGGAGCGTGGAGCCCTTGCGACGGGCCTTACCACGGATCAAGACACCCGTCCTTTTCATTACGGGCGACAACGACAGAACTGTGGCCCCCGAAGTATCGGTCGAGGCTGCAGGCATGATGCCGAACGCAACCTTGGAACGACTGCCGGGCTTGGGACATCTCGCGCATGAGGAAGCCCCTGACAGGGTCACAGATGTCATCCGCGGATGGGAAGACCAGATTTCGTCGGACTTGGCAGAGGCTTCCGGCCTCTGACGAGCTAGGGGGCCGTCGGCCCCCTATCCTTATCCTCGCAACGTGCCACCCGTCGCTTTTTCAACTTTCGCGACGATGGCTTTGCCGACGGCATCGATGTCTTCGTCGGTCAGCGTCTTGTCGACCGGTTGCAGCCGAACGGTGATGGCCAAAGACTTCTTGCCGTCCCCCAAGGCACCGCCGATGAATTCATCAAAGACGCGAACGCTTTCGATCAGGGCCTTGTCCGCACCTTGCGCCGCGTTGACCAACGTCAAGGATTCGACACTGCTGTCCACGACGAAGGCAAAATCGCGCTCCACCGCCTGCAGCGCACTTGCATCCAGGCGCGCGCGGGTTGCTGATGCCT
>CAZMKY010000226.1:0-18522 GCA_964566835.1 uncultured Rhodobacterales bacterium | reverse complement strand
GGTCATGCCAGCTTCCAGCTGGAAGTTTACACCTTCGTCAAGCACGTGCACTTCGCGCGGGTCGAAGTCGTTCGTGCCCGAAGAAATATTCACGCTAGATTCGTACCCATCCGTCTTGAACGAATTCGAGTCGAAAGTCGCGAACGGATCTTCGGCCGTCATGTCGACCTTCACGATCTTCGCGACGTAGCTCAGCTGGCTCGTGAAGTCGTCGTCTTCACCTTCCGTCGCATCGTCGATTGCGAAGCCGAAGGAAACGAGCGTTGCATCAACCTCAGCCGTGAAAAGCTGGCCGAATTCAATATTGGGGCGCTCTTCGCCAGTGTCCTGAGGAACTTCGAACGGCGACTTCAGAGCGGTGCCCGAAGTGCTGGTTTCGATCGTTACCGTCGACGCGCTGGCCACGCCTGCTGCAAGAACAAATGCAGCTGTAGTCAGAAGTGTCTTCATTACTAACCCCACCAAGGAAAGTTACATTTGAATTCCAACATAGCGAAGTCTCCTGCGAAGGCCACCAAAAAACGGCAGAAATCTGGCCAGATCAGGGATTTCTTAGGGTTCTGCTGAAAGAATGATCGCTTTCAGAAATCATTGTCCACCGAGGGTGAACAATGCCCCCAAAACCCGCTTATTGAGAGACCAGTTGATCGGCTGTCAGGCGGCCAAAGTTCGAGAAGAGCTGTCTGAGGAAGCTGATTCCCTCGATGCCGCTGTCCGTCACGCGGCGGGACAGCACCACAACCTGCCCGTCTTCGAGGCCAAACCGCTCAATGTTCTGCACGACGTCACGGTCGTCGAACGTGATCGACAAGACATCGCGATCGACCTCGACCGGGGCCCGCCACAAGAAGCGCTCGTATTGTGACTGCACATAGAACCAGTTCGTCTCGGTCAGCACGCCCTCAGCGCCCGGTGAACCCAGCAAAACGCCAACGGTTTCTTTGGTATCAAGGCCCACTGTCACGGCATCGACATCGATCTCGGGCGGAATATAGCCATGGCTGTCTTCCTGCACGGATGCGCCGCAACCAGCCAAAAGGCCTGTGACGAGAAGAAGTCCAACCAAATGACGCATCATGCCCCCCTTGCCAAACATCGTGCTGGCTTCTACTCGCATACCTGACCGGATAACGCCCTGCAACAAGGCGCTTTTCATGCCCAAGACGCAAGATACCATCATCGCCCTCAATGATCTCAAGCGCGAGATTGACTTCGACCTCTCTCCCGGGGCTGAAGACCGCACAAAGATTGCCGAAGACCTTGATTTTCAAGGTATTCGCAAATTGCGATTCGAAGGAAAGCTGGTTCCAGACGGCAAATCCGACTGGGTTCTGACGGCCCGTCTTGGCGCAACTATTATACAGTCCTGCGTCGTTACGCTTGATCCCGTCACGACGCGTATCGACACAGACATTCGCCGCGCCTACCGCGCAGACTTCAAAGACCCCGATACGGCAAACGAGGTCGAGATGCCGGAAGACGACACCGAAGAGGCTTTGCCGGCAACGCTGAATCTGGCGGACGTAATGATAGAGGCGTTGTCGATCGCGGCACCGGACTTCCCCCGCGCAGACGGGGTAGAGCTTGAAAACACAACCTTCGCAGCCCCCGGTGTCGCTCCTCTCAGCGATGACGATGTGAAGCCGTTTGCCGGCCTTCAGGCGCTCAAGGAGAAGATGGACAAAAAAGACAGCGAATGACGCTGTTTTCCCCCTTGCGCTTTAGTGCCGGATTCGTATTTTCGCGCCCTCGCATGAAACAAGGGTTGGACAAGCGGCACGCCTAGGCGTAAGACGCCGCGACACTTTCCGAAAACTGGGGCACGGCCCCCGAAGAATATCGAGGTTGAGACATGGCTGTCCCTCAGAATAAAGTCACCAAGTCGCGTCGCAACATGCGTCGTGCGCATGATGCTCTGACCGCGGCAAACCCGGCAGAGTGCCCGAACTGTGGCGAACTCAAGCGCCCACACCACGTGTGCGGTGCATGCGGCCACTACGACGACCGTGAAGTCGTTGCACAGGCCGACGAGATCGATCTCGACGACGACGCCGCTTAAGGCGGGTCGTACAGACCCTCTCCGCGATGGCGGACGCACAGCCTTCCACTTCCCGGACTAATCCGGTCCTCATCTCGGTCGACGCAATGGGCGGCGACCAAGGGCCGGATGTCGTGGTGGAAGGCATTCAGCGTTCCGCGGACAAGAACCCGAATATCGGGTTCATCGTGCATGGCCGCGCGGCAGAGATCGAACCCTACATCAAGAAAGCCGGCCTTGAGGGGCGTTGCGAAATCCGCGACGCCGCTGAAGTCGTGACGATGGACGCGAAACCCAGTCACGTCATGCGGCACGGCAAAGAGACGTCGATGTGGGCGGCCGTGGATTCCGTAAAGAATGGCGAAGCGCAAGCTGTCGTCAGCTGCGGCAACACGGGCGCGTTGATGGCGGTCTCGATGTTGCGCCTGCGCAAGCTGCCGGGCGTGGCACGTCCCGCAATCGCTTGCCTCTGGCCCTCGCGCAATCCCGGGGGCTTCAACGTCATGCTGGATGTCGGTGCCGATGTCCGGGCTGACGCCGAAGATCTTCTGCGCTTTGCCATGATGGGCGGTTCTTATGCCCGAAATGGACTGGAACTGGCCCGTCCCCGGATTGGCCTGCTGAATGTCGGCACCGAAGAACACAAAGGCAGCGCCGCGATCAAGGACGCACATGACCTGATCGCAAAGGCCGCGCCCGATGCCGAATTTGAGTTTGTCGGTTTCGTCGAAGGCGGCGACATTCCGTCGGACCGCGTCGACGTGATCGTGACAGACGGCTTCACCGGCAACATTGCGCTTAAGACGGGCGAAGGCACGGCGGGCTTTGTCCGGGACGCTTTGCGGCAGGCCTTCAAGGCCACGCCGCTTTCGCGGATCGCCGCTATGCTTGCTCTGACATCGCTGCGGCGGCTGTCCAAACGCATCGACCCACGTCGTGTGAATGGCGGCGTCTTTCTTGGGCTGAACGGAACGGTCGTGAAATCTCACGGCTCGGCCGATGCCACGGGCGTGTCTTCGGCAATCAAGTTGGCCTTCCGCTTGGCCGAACAGGGCTTTACCGACCGCTTGGCGGCCCGTATCGCTAGTCATGCTGATGTCGTGGCCGATGCCACGGCCCGTGAGAGGACTGATCCAGAATGACCACGCGCGCCGTCGTTAAAGGTGTTGGCCACTACCTGCCAAAGCGCATCGTGCCCAATGCCGAATTCGAAGCGATGGTCGACACGTCGGACGAATGGATCAGATCGCGCAGCGGGATTGAGCGGCGTCATTTCGCTGCCGAGGGCGAAACGACATCCGATCTGGCCATGCATGCAGCCAATGCAACACTGGCAAACGCAGGCTGGACCGCAGAGAGTGTCGACGCTTTGATCGTCGCCACGTCCACGGCCGATCTGACCTTCCCCTCCGCCGCCACGATGGTTCAGGCCAAGATCGGGATGACCGGCGGCTTTGCCTTCGACATCCAGGCCGTTTGCGCCGGGTTTGTATTCGCCCTTTCGACCGCCAATGCCTTGATCGTTTCCGGTCAAGCCAAACGTGTGCTGGTCATCGGCGCGGAAACGTTCAGCCGCATCCTCGACTGGAACGACCGCGCGACCTGCGTGCTGTTCGGCGACGGCGCCGGCGCATTGGCGCTCGAAGGGGAAGACGGGCAAGGCGACACATCGGATCGCGGCATCCTCGCTACCGATCTGAATTCAGACGGACGCCATCGCGAAATCCTCTACGTCGATGGCGGCGTGTCGCGCGAAACGGTGGGCCATCTGAAGATGCAAGGCAAGGAAGTCTTCCGCCATGCTGTTGAAAAGCTGGCCAAAACGGCGGACACGGCACTGGAAAAGATCGGCTTGACCGGCGACGACGTGGATTGGATCGTTCCGCATCAGGCCAATCTGCGCATCATCAAGTCCACGGCCTCCAAAATGGGCGTCCCGATGGAGAAAGTTGTCGTCACCGTTCAGGACCACGGGAACACCTCTGCGGCATCCATCCCGTTGGCCCTGTCTGTCGCGCAATCCGAAGGTCGCTTGAAAGAAGGCCAGCTGATCGTGACCGAGGCCATTGGTGGCGGCTTGGCTTGGGGATCTGTCGTCCTGCGTTGGTGATATCTGAGCGATACACTGCAACGCGTTGTTATTGACGGCAGAGTTCGTTCCCAAGTAGTGTTATGACAATGAACAGGGAAGGATGAACAATGGGCGAGAAGACATTGACACGCATGGATTTAAGCGAGGCAGTCTTCCGCGAGGTTGGTTTAAGCCGAAACGAATCCGCCCAGCTTGTTGAAAGCGTTCTGCTTCATATGTCCGATGCCCTCGTCAAAGGAGAGCAGGTCAAGATCTCTTCTTTCGGCACCTTTTCTGTCCGCGACAAGGCCGCGCGTGTTGGCCGCAATCCGAAGACCGGCGAAGAAGTTCCTATTCATCCCCGTCGTGTTTTGACCTTCCGTCCGTCGCACCTGATGAAAGATCGCGTCGCCGCCGGGAACAAGAGCTGACCTGATCCATGGCAAAGTCGCCGGACGCGTTCCGCACCATTTCGGAAGTTGCCGAGTGGCTGGATGTGCCGACGCATGTCCTGCGCTTCTGGGAAAGTCGCTTCAGCCAGATCAAACCGGTCAAGCGGGCCGGTGGTCGGCGCTACTACCGTCCTGCCGACATGCAGCTGATTGGCGGCATCAAGGTGCTTTTGCATGACGACGGCCTGACCATTCGCGGGGTCCAGAAACTCCTTCGTGAAAACGGGATCAAGCACGTTGCAGGCTTCTCACCCGCGCTCGAGACCGACGAAACACCAGTCGTCGAAACCGCTGAGAACGCCAAGCCGGAGCCTGCACCGCCACCCGCCGTTGATGCCGTCTCCGATGCCCCTCCTGCCGATGTTTCGCAGGATCCAGCGCCAGTGGTTGCCGCACGCCCCGACCCAACGCCAGCCGCTGCAGCAACTCTAACGCATGATGCTGCTCCGGATCCAAGCCCTGACCCTGATCCAGAGTTCGATCCACGTCAGGTTGAAATGTTCCCAAGTGGCGCAGCGGATACGGCAGCAGCGATAGAGGAACGGGACGTTCCGGACGAGGCCGCGGAAGGCGCGCCCGGGGCGGCAGCCGCGCTTATGACACTGGCGCCTTCCAGCCTTTCACGGCACGGAGAAACCCTGCGAAACGTTGCGGAACGCCTGGCAAAACTGAAAGCCGGGCGCGGCGCGTGAGACGAAACCAAGTGTACGCGACTGAGGTGCCAAGTGCCTCTTGCCCCCGTCGTCGAATTGGGTCAGAAGGCCAAGGAACGGGCTATGGCGCAGCCTGGTTAGCGCGTCCGTCTGGGGGACGGAAGGTCGCAGGTTCGAATCCTGCTAGCCCGACCAAAATCACCCGCACTGTCATGGAACGGGGGCAGATCGCATGAAGGGTGTTCTGCCCGACAGCAGCATTCGAGACATGATTGCAAGTGGCCAGATTTCGGCCGCTCCGGATGTCACGGATGATCAGATTCAACCAGCATCGCTCGACCTGAGGCTCGGCACCGTGGCCTATCGCGTCCGGGCGTCGTTCTTGGCGCGCGAAGGGGCGACCGTTGCGGATCGTCTTGCTGATTTTGAGATGCATCGGATCGATCTGACGGACGGCGCCGTCCTTGAGAAAGGCTGTGTCTATGTCGTTCCGCTGATGGAATCTCTGGCCCTGCCGGCGGATGTTGATGCAGTTGCAAACGCGAAGTCATCGACGGGCCGATTGGATCTTTTGACCCGCGCGATCACCGATGGTGGTGTGGAATTTGACAGAATTCCAGCGGGTTACACGGGCCCTCTGTACGCAGAGATCTGCCCAAGGTCGTTTTCTGTCCTTGTGCGCCCGGGCCAGCGTTTGAACCAGATCCGTTTCCGGCGTGGCCATGCAGGCCTGTCCGATGCGGCGTTGGCAGACCTGCATGCAGAGGTGGGTCTGGTCGACACGCCGCCCGTCATCTCCGACGGCCTTGGTTTCTCAGTCGACCTGAAACGCGACGGAACAGATTTGGTCGGGTATCGCGCAAAACCCCATACGGGGGTCATCGATCTCGATCGCATCGGCGCTTACGATCCCGCCGATTTTTGGGAAGAACTGCACGCCCCGGATGGCCGCCTGATCCTCGATCCGGGGGCGTTTTACATCCTCGTCAGCCGCGAGGCCGTGACGATCCCACCGACGCACGCTGCCGAAATGGCGCCCTACCTTGCCGTGGTGGGTGAATTCCGGGTGCATTATGCAGGCTTCTTCGACCCCGGTTTTGGCTGGCAGGAAGCTGGCGGTGCTGGCGCCCGCGGCGTGCTGGAAGTGCGTTGCCATGAAGCTCCGTTTGTTCTTGAGCATGGGCAGATCGTGGGACGCTTGGTCTATGAAGAAATGGCTGCGGTACCGGATGCGCTTTACGGCCAAGGTATCAAGTCGAATTACCAAGGGCAGAGCTTGAAGCTTTCAAAGCACTTCAACATGCCCGCGTAGCCGAAACCGGGCCGCGCGCCTCATCCTGATCCAGCCGCCATGCTTCAATAAAACTGGCCGCCGCCATTGGGGCCAATGGCTTGCTGTAGTGGTATCCTTGGAACTGGTCGACGCCCAAGGTCTGTAGCATTTCGACCTGCCCCGCATTCTCGACCCCTTCCACCGTCACATCCATCGACATCTTGTGCGCCAGAACCACGATGGCCTCAATTATGTCGCGGTGGCGATCGTGATCGAATTCGTAGTTCTCAAGGAAGATGCGGTCGATCTTCAGTTTGTCGAAATCGTAGGTCCAAAGGTAGCCCAGGCTGGAATACCCCGTGCCAAAGTCGTCCATGGCAAGACCCACGCCCAGATCGCGCAAACCAACGATTTGCTGGACGACACTTTCACTTTCATCGAGGAACACGTTTTCGGTCAGTTCCAGCTCCAATCGTGAAGCTGGCAGATCAATGCAGGACAACTCCTCTCGAACAACCGAGACTATGTCGCCGGGTGTGAACTGAACCGGTGACAAATTGACAGAAATAAAGATGTCGTCTGGCCAATGGCGCGCCTGACCCAATGCTTCGCGCAGGATCAGCCGTCCAAAGGCGTGGATCAAACCGCTGGTCTCGGCCACAGGAATGAAGTCGACCGGGGAGATGAAGGTGCCGTCGGCATCGAACAGACGGGCAAGCGCCTCGAACCCAAGAATGCGCCGACCATCGCCCGAGATCAGCGGCTGATAGACAACGGTGACCTCACCGGTTTGAATCGCATGGCGCAATGCGCCTTCGATCCTCTTTCTGTCTCTCAGTGCGGCATCAAGGTCAGGTTTGTATCGAACGCAGCGTGCCCGTCCCGAAGACTTGGCATGACTGAGTGCCAGGCCCGCGGCATAAGCTGCCTTCTCGGCGGACGTCGCTTCACTGCTGGGACAAAGCCCGATCGACACACTGACCGTCTGCTTGGCCATGAACAGGCAAAGAGGTTCTTCGAAAGCCTGCAGGATCCGATCGGAAAGGGCATCTTCATCGTCGTCACTCAGCCCCGCAATGGCCAGAAGAAATTCGTCGCTGCCAAGTCGACCGATGATCGCGCCCTCGGGCGCTATTTCTGTCAGGCGTGCGGAAAAAACCTTCAGCAACTCGTCACCGACGGCTGTGCCAAGCCTTTTGTTCAGACCGGAAAATTCGTCAATATCAATCGAGTAAAGAGCGACTTTTCGGGCGCCACCTTCCTCGAACAGCGCCTTGATCAACGACGTGGAGCTGCTTCGGTTTCGAAGGCCCGTCAGGGTGTCAAAGTGCGACAGATCGTGAACCGCCTTTTCCTTTTCGCGGCGCTTTTCCGCCTGAAGAATGAACGCGAAGGAGGGCACGACATATATAACGAGCGCCAGCAAGGTGATGATGTTTCGGACAACTTCGAACCCGTCCGAGAAGATCGTATGGGTTTCCGTCATATCCAGATAGATCTCGACCGCGCCGACGATACGACCATCACTGCTGAGAAGCGGGACATAAGATTCGACGATCCAGACTGTCTGGTCATTCTCGTCAAAGGCCTGCGCCTTGAAGGATACCACCGACCTTTGGCTGATTACTTGGCGTGCGGCTTCGTTGATATCCTGTAGTCCCCGCAATCGCGGCGGATCCTTCGCCGTGTCGTAAACTGGGCGCCCGTAGAAGTCGAAAACAACGTATTGAATCAGACCGACAGGACGCTCCGCCTCCTCCAGATCTCCAAGCAGCTGGGTCATGTTCGACAAGACGTTTGGCCCGGACGTCCGCTCCGTTTCCGCTTGCGTCAGGAACTCGGCGAAGTCCTCCGCCTGCGCAGTCGTTTGATCCATCAGCATCTGATCCAATTGCCGATGCAGGCTGTGGTCGATGGCCATGACGATCAGTGCCGAGACAACAAGAATACCAAGGCTTGGCAACGCCAGTCTGCGGAACGCGCGCGATATGACGATTGAATGACGCAGAAATGTGATCCTTCCAAAACACGGGAAGGACTAGCGTCGATTACGTGCAGAACTCGTAAACGCAGATGGTAAGTTGCAGAAAATTCTAAGGATCAGGCGTCGTCTTCGAACATCTCGGACTGATCATCATCTGTCTCTTCGTCATCCGACAGCTGCGCCTCACCCGGCGGCGGTCGGTTCTCCAACAGACCGGCAGCACGCAATTCTTTCAGACCCGGCAGATCCCGCGCGCTTTCCAGGCCGAAGTGGTCGAGGAAACCTTGCGTGACGACGTAGGTTACCGGACGGCCCGGCGTCATCTTGCGGCGCCCGAACCGGATCCATTCAAGTTCCAGCAACTGGTCAACGGTGCCACGGCTGACGCTGACGCCCCGGATCTCCTCGATCTCGGCGCGGGTTACGGGCTGATGATAGGCAATGATCGCCAGTGTCTCGATGGCCGCACGGCTGAGCTTTCGTGTCTCAACCGTCTCTTTCTGCATGAGAAAGCCAAGATCGGGCGCCGTCCGGATCGCCCAGGCTTCGCCAACCTTCACGACACTGACACCCCGCCCTTCGTAACGCTTTCTGAGCATCTCCAAGGCGGTCTTTGCCTCAGCACCATGTGGCATGCGGGCATTTAGCTCGGCAACCGTCACAGGCTCTGCCGTGGCGAACAGGATGGCTTCGACCATCCGCTCCTGCTCTGCCATGGGCGGTGCTTCAAAGAGGCTTTCCTCCGGCCCCTCTTCCGTGATCTCTGGTTCAGCCATTCGTCGTCGCGGCGCGGATCTGGATGGGTGCAAACGTATCGGACTGGCGGATCTGGATCGCCCCGCGCTTCACCAATTCCAGCGATGCAGCAAAATGCGATGCCGTCGCCGAACGCCGCCGCGCAGGGTTCGTCTCCCATCCTTCGGGCAGATAGGACGACAAGTCGGTCCAATCCCCGGCAAAACCAATCAGCCCCCGCATCCGGTCCAACGCCTGCTCCAACGTCATGAGGTTGTCGCGATCCATGGCATAGGGACGGAACTGATCTTTCGTGCGAATGCGGGCGTAGCCCTGCATCAGGTCCAAAAGCGTCGCCGTATAGGTCACGCGACGCACACGCTCCACCTGCTCGGGCACACCCCTGACGAAGAAATCGCGGCCCTTCTGGTCGCGGGCCATAAGCTTGGCCGCGGCATCTCGCATGGCCGATAAACGCTCCAGCTGGAAGGCAAGGTGCGCGGCAAGTTCCTCGCCCGAAGGACCTTCGTCTTCCGGGTCGGGCGGCAAAAGCAACCGCGACTTCAGAAATGCCAGCCACGCCGCCATCACGAGATAGTCGGCGGCAAGCTCGATCCGAAGCGATTTGGCATGATCGACAAACTTCAGATACTGCTCGGCCAGCGCCAGAATAGAGATCTTGCGCAGATCCACCTTCTGCGTCCGGCTTAGCGTCAGCAGCAGGTCGAGAGGGCCTTCATAGCCATCGACATCCACGATCAGGGCCTCGGCCGCCAACCGTTCTTCAACACCGATAATGCTGTCACCGTCAGGCATGACTGACCCCCGCTTGGAGCGCCTCAAGTTCAGTTTCCAAGGCGCGAATGTCAATGGCTTCCGGCGACCGTTTCGCCGCCAACGCGGCGTCGGCGCGGGCTGCGGCATCTGCCGTCATGGACCCCAGCGCATCCGGAAGCGCGATCATCTCGTCCAAATTGCCGTTGCAGTGCAAAACCAGATCGCAACCCGCCTGCAGCGCCCTTTGGCCACGCTCAACGACGGTGCCTTCCAAGGCATTCATCGAGATATCGTCTGTCATCAAAAGACCTCGGATCCCAAGCGATTGACGCAGCAAGGCGACGCCCTCTGATGACTGCGTCACAGGACGGGACGGATCGACCTCGGGAATGACGATGTGTGCGGTCATGGCCATGGGCAAATCACCAAGCGCCCGGAACGGAGCAAAGTCCGTTGCCATCAGCTCGGACAAAGGCACGTCAATTCGAGGCAACTCGAAATGGCTATCAAGGCTGGCGCGTCCGTGACCCGGCGCATGCTTCATGACCGGCAAACACCCAGCCGCCATCAACCCGTCAGCCGTGGCCTTGGCGTTCGCGGTCACCTGCCCGGCACTGGTGCCGTAGCAACGGTTTCGGAGAAACGCGTGCGTCTGATTGGTTGCGATATCGCAGCTTGGGATGCAGTTGACGTCGATGCCGACATCACGCAGCTCTGCGCCGATCAGGCAGGCCCGAAGGTACATCGCGCGCGCGGCGTCTTCGCCGGCACGTTCGACCTGATCGAGAGGTGGAAGATATTCGCGCCAATGCGGTGCCCGCATCCGCTGTACCCGCCCGCCTTCCTGATCAATCAGAATTGGGGCATCGCGCCCGACGGACGCCCTCAGGGCATCGGTCAGGCGACGAAGTTGATCAGGCGATTGGCAGTTGCGCTGAAACAGAATGAAGCCCCAAGGGTCAGCTTCCCGAAAGAACCCGGCTTCACGGTCAGAGAGCAGCGGGCCATGTGGCCCAAGAATATATGCCCCCTGCCGCCCCACCTATTGTTGGACCACCGGTATGCAGTTTGCACCCTCGGCCACGAGTACGGAACAAAAGCGACGCGCATCCGCCAAATCGCTAAATCCATAAGCGCGCAGGCGATAAAACGCCTGTCCGTTCGACTGTGCTTCCTGAATCACCCGATCTTTGCCGAGCATATAGTCGCCAAACTGCGACATCGCGTTGGCCCATTCGATCCGTGCAGTTTCCATGCTGCCATAGGCGCCAAGCTGCACAAGCCGCGTTCCGGCCGGTATCGACGCCGGATCACGTTCGCCCAGAACGGCATCGTTTCGCGTCTCGAGAGATGCCACCTGGAACGTTGCCGGACGAAGCGTCGGGCGCGGCGACCGTACCGGCCCTGCGCCACCAAGTGCATCCACCGTCAGGCTGGCAGGAACCAAGGCGATGTCGTCAATGCCAGCCAAAGCTGCGGCGACAGCAAGATCCGTGGCACTTGGCGCAGGCTCTGGTTCAACCACTTCCGCGGTCGTCATTTCAGCGCCAAAGACAGGTGCGGGCACGACTTCGAAGTACTTTTCGCCGTCCTCATCCGTCAACGCCACCATGTCGCCCATGGCTTGGTCTTCTTCATTCAATTCAATAGGTTGTGGCGCGAGCTTCACAGTCTCAATCCGCTCTTCAACGGTGTCCTGTGCCGCGATCCTGTTGACCGCAAGGCCTTGATAGGCCGCCGCGTCACCCCCCGGATCGTCCGGTGCGACGCGCATCGGCCCTTCCAAGGCGCGCACAACAGGCACTCCCGTCACGTCCCGGACCAGAAGCTTCCAGCCCCAGGTCGCAAGACCCGCGATCAGCAGAAGCGACATCACCGCCCCCAGCCAGTTCACGGCCTGCGTTACCGAGCCGCCGTCCGGCGACTCCTCGAAATCGTCGTAGTTCCAATCCGCCATTTTTTGCCTCGCTGCTGCCACTGGTTGTTCCAGCGGTCATCCTGCTCAATACCCCTGCAGCGGGCGCTGGATTGTTCTGTTCAGCGCATCTCTTCTGCCGGAGTGACGCCAAGGATACCCAATCCGGACGAAATAACAACGCCAACGGCACGTGGAAGCGCGATTTTCGCCGCTGTGGCTTCAGGGTCATCTTCCTGAACAAAGCGCAGATGTGGGTGTTCGTTGCCCCTGTTCCACAATCCATGGAACTCTGACGCCAATTCGTAGAGGTAGAACGCCACCCGATGCGGCTCCAGATTCCGGGCCGCGATCTCGACCAGTCGCGGCCACTCGGCAAGCTTCTTCGCGACCGCGATTTCGGCCGGATCTTCAAGCTTGGCGTTGTCGGAATAGTCCAGACCCAAGGCCTCGACTTTCCGCATCACAGACCGCACCCGCGCATGGGCATACTGGACGTAAAAGACCGGGTTGTCCTTCGACTGCTCGGTCACCTTGTCGAAGTCGAAATCCAACGGCGCGTCGTTTTTCCGCGTCAACATGTGGAACCGGGTCACATCCGGCCCGACCTGTTCGACGACGTCCCGAAGCGTGATGAAGGTGCCCGCCCGCTTCGACATCTTGAACGGTTCGCCGTCTTTGAACAGCCGCACAAGCTGCGTCAGCTTGATATCCAAAGGCACGCGACCATCCGACAGCGCACTAACGGCAGCCGTCATGCGTTTCACGTAGCCGCCATGGTCCGCGCCGAAGATATTGATCAGCTCGTCAAACTCGCGCTGCACCTTGTCCCAGTGATACGCGATATCGGGCGCAAAATAGGTCCAGCTTCCGTCGGACTTCATGATTGGCCGGTCCACGTCGTCGCCGAAATCCGTCGACTTGAACAGCGTCTGTTCCCGCGGCTCCCAGTCTTCCGGGGTCTTGCCCTTCGGCGGTTCCAACGTCCCGCGATAGATCAGTCCCTTGCCTTCAAGATCCGCAATGGCAGCTTCGATCTTCCCCGTGCCATAGAGCGATTTCTCGCTGAAGAAGTGGTCCATCTTCACGCCAATCGCTGCCAGATCATCGCGGATGAGGTCCATCATGGCATCGGTCGAAAACGTCCGCACATCGGCCAGCCAGACGTCTTCCGGCTGATCCAGATAAGCATCCCCCACCTTGTCTTTCAGTGCTTGACCGACGGCGATCAGGTAGTCACCCGGGTAAGTGCCATCTTCGAAGGCGATGTCCTGCCCATGCGCTTCGAGATAGCGAAGGTAGACAGACCGCGCCAAGACGTCGACCTGCGCGCCGCCATCGTTGATGTAGTACTCTCGCGTGACGTCATAGCCCGCATAGTCGAGGAGGCTCGCCAAGGCGTCACCGAAGATCGCGCCGCGGGTATGGCCGACATGCAGCGGTCCGGTCGGGTTGGCCGAGACATACTCCACATTCACCCGACGATTGGCGCCAAGGCCGGAATGGCCATAAGAGCCGCCCGCGTCGATCGCTTCAGCCACCACATCATGCCAGATCGCCGGATCAAGCCGAAGGTTGATAAAGCCCGGTCCGGCAACTTCGGCCGACAGGATACGCGGGTCTGTGGTCAGCCGTTCGGCCAACATGGCCGCAATATCCCGTGGTGCGCGCTTCGCCGGCTTGGCCAGAACCATCGCTGCATTGGTCGCCATGTCGCCGTGCAACGGATCGCGCGGCGGCTCGACCGCAACCGGGCCAAAGTTCAGATCATTCGGCAGCGCGCCGTCCGCCACGAGCGCATTCAGCGTCTCAATGACCGAGGTGCGGATGTCGGCAAAGATGTTCATGTCTCTACTCCGGGACTGTTGCCGGGGGTGTAGCACCCTGCCACGGCGCGTCAACGCAGGATCCCGCCGTTCATTAACCTTATTGCAAGGGGGCTGTTGACCAAAGCGCGGCTCTCACGTCCTACTGACCTTAACAAAGTCTTAACGAATGCTCCGGGACTATCGCCATGCTCAGATCCTCCATCCTCAGCCTCGCCCTTGCCAGTCTTCTGTCAGCTTGTGGCGGCGGCGGCAGCACAGGCATCAGCGGCCCGACAACAGCGGGAGAACTGCCTGCCATCCCGGACACCGCAACCCCGGCCGAGGCCTTTGGCCTCTATGAGACTGCCTTCCTCGGCATCAGCGACGGCTTGGACGATCGCTTCAACACGGCCTTCTTCGGCGACACGGTCATCGAAGGAATGCCCGGCAGCGGAACGCGGACCTACAACGGTGTCATCGCCATCACGCTCAATACGCCGGACGGTGCCACTGTCCTTTTTGGCGGTGCCAGCGTCGATGCGGATTTTGGCGGCGGCACGCTGTCTGGCGATGCCGGTGACTTTGCAGGTCGCGACCGTGACGGCATCTTCGACGACTACGCTGGCACGCTCGATCTCAACAGCGGCACGATCGGCGGCATTGTCCCGAATGACTTTGACCTCGCCTATATAGGCACGCTGACCGGAAACGGCGAAGTCATCGACCTCGACGGGACCCTGATCGGCAAGTTCAAAGCCGATCCCATCCTTGGCCTCCGGGGCAGCGACACAGGCGACATCGCAACCGTCGACAGCGTCGCGACCACCGGCACCATCGACCTCGCCGTCGGCGATCCTGACGGCTAGGGCTGCCGCGTCTGCCAGAACAAGCTCAACATGCGGCGCGTCAGCCCAGATGCGCTTCGTGGCACTGCAACGCAAAGCGATCTGTCATCCCTGCGATGTAGTCTGACACCAACCGCGCCAAGGCGACTTCATCTTCCGCAGCTGCCACGTCCCGCCGCCATTGTCGGGGCAGACGATCCGGGTTCGACATGAAAAACGGGAACAGGTCGGCCACAACTGCCGTGACCTCTGCCCGCATCTTCACGACCGAGGGCGCGCGATACATGCGCCCGAACAGGAATTGCCGGATGACCTTCAGATCCCGAAAGACCTCGTCCGAGAACCTGACAATCTGCCGCCCTGCCCCGCGAATATCGTCGGCATTTGCCGGCTGAAGCGCCTCGACTTCCGCCAGTGCGCCCGCGATGACGTCTTCGACCAGGACACCAAAGAACCTGCGTAAGGCTTCGTGGCGACGTCGATACGTGTCCAGCCCGGGATAAGCCTTGTCCACCTCGGCAAAACAGCGGTCGAGGATCGGAAGCTCTGCCACCTCGTCCAGCGTGAACAAACTCGCCCGAAGGCCGTCGTGCAGGTCATGATGATTGTAGGCGATGTCGTCTGAGATCGCCGCGACCTGTGCCTCCGCCGACGCAAAGGTTTCGAGTTCAAGATCGTGATGACGCGAATAGACATCCAAGGCCCACGGGATCTCACCTAGGACGGGCCCGTTGTGCTTGGCAATGCCTTCCAGCGTTTCCCAAGTCAGGTTCAATCCATCGAACTCGGCATAGTGCCGTTCCAAAGTGGTGACGATCCGGATGGCCTGCGCATTGTGGTCGAACCCGCCATAAGGCTGCATCGCATCGGCCAAGGCGTCTTCACCTGTGTGCCCGAACGGTGTGTGGCCCAGATCGTGCGCCAAGGCCACGGCTTCCGTAAGCTCACCGTTCAGGCCAAGCGCGCCGGCGATGGTCCGCGCGACCTGCGCGACCTCGATCGAATGCGTAAGACGCGTCCGAAAATAGTCGCCCTCGTGCTCCACGAAGACTTGTGTCTTGTGCTTCAGCCGCCGGAAGGCGCTGGCGTGAATGATCCTGTCGCGGTCGCGTTGAAAACACGACCGGAAGGCGCTCTCCTTCTCAGGAAAGAGCCGCCCCCGGCTTTCACCGGGGTTCGATGCAAATGGCGCAAGCATGTTCTGCCCGTTCTTGTCCGCCTGGTCCCGCGCCCATATATTCAGATCAACCGATGGAATGAAACGCCGGAGTTTCCGATGGATCTTCAGATCCCACCCAAAGTCACGTCGCGCGCATTTGAGCGTCTGGCCGAAATCAACGAAGGCGCAGACGCGCCCAAGGCGCTGCGTGTCGCCGTCGAAGGTGGCGGATGTTCCGGGTTTCAGTATCAGATCGACCTTGATGAGCCTGCGGCAGACGACCTTGTTCTCGAAGGCGGCGGCCAGAAGGTCGTGGTCGATCAGGTGAGCTTGCCGTTTCTGGCCAACGCAACGATCGACTTCACCGAAGAGTTGATCGGCGCGCGCTTTACCATCGACAACCCGAACGCGTCGTCCAGTTGCGGTTGCGGGGTCTCTTTCTCGATGTGAGGCGCTTGCGCCGCTGCCCGTTTTGGCGTCTATCTTGGCCCCATGCGGATCGCGACATTCAACATCAACGGGGTCAAAGCCCGGATCAACGCCGTCACCGAATGGCTGACAGACAGCGCACCTGACGTCGCCTGCCTTCAGGAGATCAAGTCCGTGGACGAAGCCTTCCCTCGGGAAGTATTCGAAGACCTCGGCTACCGCGTTGAAACGCATGGACAAAAAGGCTTCAACGGCGTTGCCATTCTGTCAAAGCTGCCACTGGAAGACATCCGCCGCGGCCTTCCCGGTGACCCTGAGGACGAACAGGCGCGCTGGCTTGAAGCGACCGTCATGGGCGACACGCGCCCGGTGCACGTCTGTGGCTTCTACCTGCCAAATGGCAACCCCGCCCCCGGCCCAAAATACGATTACAAGCTGGCATGGATGGCGCGGTTAGAGGCTCGGATGAAAGACGTGCTGGAGACGGAAGAACCCGCGGTCTTCTGCGGTGACTACAACGTCATCCCACAGGACGAAGACGCCGCTCGGCCTGAGGTCTGGCAGGAAGATGCACTGGCCCGACCGGAAACGCGCGCGGCATTCCGGCGCTATTTGAATTTGGGGCTAACGGAAGCGTTTCGCGCGACCACCGGCGGCCCCGGCCACTATTCCTTCTGGGACTACCAGGCGGGCGCCTATGACCGAAACGACGGTATCCGCATCGACCACCACCTGTTGACGCCGGAAGCGGCTGATCTTTTGCAGAAATGCTGGATCGAAGCCGACTTGCGTGGCCGCGAGAAACCATCAGATCACGTGCCCGTCTGGATTGAACTCGACGCCTAGGCGCGTCGAGGGAACCGAAAAGCTCGCAAAACCGTTGCCACTCTGATAAACTACGCTGGTGTAGTTTAAAGAGTATGGTGAGTATTATGCGCAAGCTTGCTGCCGTTACGGCGCTTTTTCTTCCCCTTTTCTCAATGACTTCCGGTGCTGCCTTGGCGTGCGCCAGTGGCGCGAAATGCCAGACTGCTCCAGAAGGTGCAGTCGCAACCGGGTATCAAGTCGGTGACCTTCTGCCCCGCGGCCAATTCCAGGTTCTGCTCAACTCGGAGTATTACGGCCTGCCGCCTGTCCCGCAGGGAAGCTGGTATTTCCGCGTGGACCGTCAGGTCATGCGCGTCCGCCCGGACACTCTGGAAATCCTCGAAGATGTGACGCACCTGACCAATCGGGCCTTTTGACGCTCCGGGTACGTCGGCAAAGATTGGCCTGCCTGTCACCTGCGTGGCTGGACTTCGCCGTTCGGCCCTGACAGGCAATAGCCAAGACTGTGGAGATGAGACAGATGAAACGCTTTTTGATCCTCGCACTGGCTGGCGCGCTTTTCCTGCCCGCCACGGACGCGATCGCCCAAGGCAAGGGCAACAAGGGCTGTCCGCCCGGCCTGGCCAAGAAAGACCCGCCCTGCGTGCCACCGGGTTTGGCCAAGAAAGGCGTGGAGCGTGACGCGCGTGATGATGACGATACTGACGTCACTTACGATGACCGCTATGACCCGGACGACTATGTGCGGCTCGCGCCAGGCGACCGGGTCCGTATCGACGGCGAGGATTATCTGGTCATCAACACCGACGACGGCATCCTGCTGCGGCGCGAGGATGATTTCTATCGCCTGCCGCGTCTGGATGACGATCGCTATGTCCGCGTGGGTGACAGCCTGATCCGCGTTAATCCCGAAACGCAGGCGGTCATCGACGCCATCCGGCTGGCAGACCTGATCCTGAATTAAAACGGACGCGGTCCCTTGGAACGCTTACGTGGCGGCCTATTCGGCCGCCACTTTCTTTTGCCCAAGCATCGGCGCAAGGTAGTGGCCCGTGTGGCTAGCTTCGACCTTGGCAACCTCTTCCGGCGTGCCTGTGGCCACCACCGTTCCCCCGCCATCACCGCCCTCAGGGCCGATATCGATGATCCAGTCGGCCGTCTTAACGACGTCGAGGTTGTGCTCGATCACGACGACCGAGTTGCCTTGCTCAACCAATTCATGCAGCACTTCCAGCAGCTTGCGCACATCTTCGAAATGCAGTCCGGTGGTTGGCTCATCAAGGATATAGAGCGTGCGCCCCGTGGACCGCTTGGCCAGTTCCTTTGACAGCTTCACCCGTTGCGCTTCGCCGCCAGACAAGGTCGTCGCCTGCTGGCCGACCTTGATGTAACCAAGGCCCACACGCACCAAGGCGTCCATCTTCTCGCGGATCGATGGCACAGCCTTGAAGAACTCTTGCGCGTCCTCGACTGTCATATCCAAAACATCGGCAATCGACTTGCCCTTGAACTTGATTTCCAGCGTTTCGCGGTTGTAACGCGCCCCGTTGCACGT
>CAZMKY010000225.1:0-3787 GCA_964566835.1 uncultured Rhodobacterales bacterium | reverse complement strand
TCGGCCGTTGTCCTGGACATGACCGAAGACATGTTGGTGGCCGGTCGGACCCGTGCGGATGCCGAAGCTCTGTCGGACAGGCTGGACTGGGTCACCGGCGACGCCATGGCCCTGCCCTTTGAAGACAGCACCTTCGACGTCTACACGATCTCATTCGGCATCCGGAACGTCACGCGCATCCCTGATGCGCTCCGCGAAGCTTACCGTGTACTGAAGCCCGGTGGCCGCCTCATGGTGCTGGAATTCTCGCAGTTGCCAAACCCGGGGCTGCAGAAGGCCTACGACCTTTATTCCTTCAACGTGATCCCCCGCATGGGCCAGATTATCGCGAACGACCGGGACAGCTATCAGTACCTGGTGGAATCGATCCGGAAATTCCCCGACCAAGACACGTTCGCCGACATGATCGGCGATGCCGGGTTCGAACAGGTCAAGTATCGCAACTTGTCCATGGGCATTGCCGCGCTGCATTCGGGGTGGAAGCTCTAGGTGCGCGGCCCCCACAACATCTTTCGTCTGATCCAGACGGGCGCGACGCTGGAACGCACCGGCGCGATGGGTGTCGTGTTGGAAGCGTTCAACGCACCGCGAAGTCTCAGGCTGGCGTCGCGTATTCTGGCATGGCCCTTCAAATGGCTGGGGCACAAGGGCGACCCGGATCTGCCACCTGCCACCCGTGCCCTGACCGCGCTTGGCCCGGCCTACATCAAGTTCGGGCAAATTCTGTCGACCCGACCCGATGTCGTTGGCGACGACCTTGCACTGCAACTGCGCGTTCTTCAGGACAAGCTACCGCCCTTCCCGACCGCGATTGCCAAGGCGACCATCGCGGAAGAGTTGGACACCGACCCGGATGAAATCTTCTCGGAGTTCTCGGAACCCGTTGCGGCAGCGTCGATTGCGCAGGTCCACAAGGCACGACTGGCGAAGACGGGTGAAGAGGTCGCGGTCAAAGTGCTGCGCCCCAAGATCGAAGCCGCGTTTCGCAAGGACATCGACGCCTTCTACTTTGCGGCCAAGATGGTCGAATTGCTGGCGCCTTCTGCCCGCAGGCTGAAACCAATGGACGTCATCCAGCATTTTGAAGGCGTCGTCATGGGCGAGCTGGATTTGCGCCTGGAAACGGCGGCAGCGGCAGAATTTGCCGCCAACACGGCCGAGGATCCCGGCTTTGATCTGCCTGCAGTTCGCTGGTTCCTGTCCTCGCGTCGCGTAATGACGCTGGATTGGGTCGAAGGTGTCTCGGCCGCAGACGTCGTTGCCATCGACGCGCAAGGTTTGGATCGCGAGGCACTTGCGTCGCGGGTTTTGACCCTGTTCCTGAACCACGCCCTGCGCGACGGTTATTTTCACGCCGATATGCATCAGGGCAATTTGAAGGTAACCGCTGACGGCACCATCGTTGCACTGGATTTCGGCATCATGGGCCGGATCGACGCCTATACGCGCCGGGTCTATGCCGAGATCTTGTTTGGTTTCATCCGGAAGGATTACCGCCGGGTCGCAGAAGTCCATTTCGAAGCGGGATATGTCCCGGCCGACCGAGACATTGACGAGTTTGCGCGTGCCCTTCGGTCTGTGGGGGAACCGATCTTCGGCATGGATGCCTCTCGTATCTCCATGGCGCGTTTGCTGAGCTATTTGTTCGAGGTCACCGAGCGTTTTGGCATGGAAACCCGGACCGAGCTGATCCTGCTGCAGCGGACGATGGTCGTTGTCGAAGGCGTCGCGCGGTCATTGGACCCGAGGATCAACATCTGGGAAGTCGCGCGCCCGATCGTCGAAGGGTATATCCGAGAGAATATCGGACCAAAGGCGCTTTTGCGCGACATGGCACGCACGGCCCGCGTATTTGCTCGCTTTGGCCCGAAACTGCCGGAATTGGCAGAGCGGCTGATGTCTCAATCGGCCGATTTCGGTCGGCCCACGCCGCCGCCCCCGCCCTCGCGCTGGATGCCGCTGGCGTGGATGGCCGTTGGCGGCGCGCTTTGCGGAGTGGGTGTCTTGATCGCGGGCGCGCTGTAGCCTCAGGGCTGGCGAAGCGCGGTGACATCAGCTGCCGCGACGACCGCGCCCGTGCTGGTCACGATCTCCGTTCCCGCCGCGCCCTGCCGTGCTTCTTCAACCATGGCGTAGTGTGGCACGGACTTCAAAGACTGCACTTCGCCACCAATCAGACTTTCGACCGCGAAGCTATAGGTACCGCTGGGCAAAGGCTGCCCTCGCGCGTCGGTGCCTGCCCAAAG
Source organism: uncultured Rhodobacterales bacterium (assembly GCA_964566835.1). Classification (GTDB taxonomy): domain Bacteria; phylum Pseudomonadota; class Alphaproteobacteria; order Rhodobacterales; family Rhodobacteraceae; genus CAZMKY01. The sequence continues at coordinate 1,541 of CAZMKY010000225.1, read as the reverse complement.
GATTGCCTCGCCCGTGACCGGCAAGTCTTCTTGCGCGACGATACGGTCGAATTCGTCCCGCACAATCAGACGCGCTTGCTCCGAGGCCGGGTCGGGGTCCGGTGACAGACGGATCGGCGCCCCATCGAACCGGGCAGGCGCATCGACCCGGGCTTCGAGGCCAACCCACCCGGCCAATTGCGCCACGCCAGACGCGCCAAGCCCGTTGATCACGTCCGCCAGAAGATCGTTCGTACGCACCTGCTGCTCTACACCCGAGAATGTGGCGAGTTGGACGGCAAAATCAGTGCTGTCGAGCGGGTTGAGCGGGTCTTGATTCTGAAGCTGGGTCGTCAGCATGACGAGGAACGTTTCAAAATCGGACGACAATGCGCTGCCCGTGTCGAGGGCGACGTCGCCAGATGCGGCAGCGCCGGTTTGCGCCACAACAGTCGGTGATGTCGGCTGAGGTTGGGTCGTAACGGCGTCCATGTCTTTCCCTTCAGAGTTTGATGTCCAATCGGCCAGACGTGTATCGCGCGGAACGCGGTGCTTCTGCTTGGTCGGGCGTTTCAGCGTTATTCTGGCGGTCCATCATCGCGGGCTTTTCTTGTGCACGGCCTTCGCTGCCCGACGACTTCTCGCCAAAGGTGAAGGAAAGCGTGCCGAAGCCTTCGCGGCGCAGATCGGCTGCAAAACTGTCGAGGTGTCTTCGGATCAGATCGAGCGTGTCAGACCTATCTGCCATGATATTCACGATCAGGCCGGCATCCGACGTCTGAAATCCAATACGGACGGGACCCAACTCCTCCGGCGACAACCGAAGCTCCAACCCGCCAGCGGGCGTCGGGCGCACAACATCGACAAACGGCAGTTTGGCGACCTGCCCGTGCTGCATGTACGCGGCGGCACTGGCGACGACCGGGCTGGGGGGCGTCCCCGGCGCGCTGGTCAAAGACGTCGGTGCGCCGAGAAGCGGGTCGGATGATGGGGCCGGCAGTGCCGGATCGACCGGTGGCTGCAATGTCTTCAACGTGTCCAACGCCCGAGGCGACGGTTGTGCCGCGCGGACGGCAGGCTTCACTTCGGCGCCAAATCGGGGCGCTGGCGAACCTTCGGCACCCGCCAACGGGACCGGCACAGGTGCAACACCTGTCGACCGGGGCAAGGGGTCTTGCGACTTCGGATCGACGTTTGCTTGCAGTGATATGGACACGCTTTGTGGCGCGGCCGTCGCTGTGTCCTTTCTCTCAAAGCGTTTGGGCGGTGGAGGCGCAAACTGGGAGCTGGCGGGCGATGTATCGGGTTTAGGAACGGACACCGCCGTCTTGCCGACCGGATCGATCGCCGAAGAGGGCGCGGCTGCCACAACCACCGGATCTGCAACCGAATTGGGTACAGTAGGCCTTATCTGTAGATCAGCCACCGGAACGGGCATCGGCGGTTTTGACGAGATCGTTGCGAGCGGCGTGGTCGGTGGCTGCGATGCGGCGGTTGTGGAGTTCTTTGCCAGCTGCACATCGGGCTGCTGGGGTACGTCTAGTGTCGCGGCGGTCGCAATT
>CAZMKY010000224.1:0-6755 GCA_964566835.1 uncultured Rhodobacterales bacterium | reverse complement strand
ATCGTCAGCCAGGTCTGCGGTTCACCATATGGCAGCGCCGTGGTGAAGATACCGAAGAGCGACCGGAGCGAGGTCATCACCATCCATGCCGCGAAAAGTGCAACCAGTACGCGCCCGATTTTGACGAGCGTTCCGCCGGAGCGTTCGCCTTTCAGCATGGGCTGGATCATGATCCAGCCGATATAGGCGACCATCGCGCCAAAGGCCAAAACCATCAGCGCTGGCAGCGCCTTCAGGAAGAGGAACGAGCCGAAGCCGCCTTCGAACTGAAGCCAGACCGCATTCAAGACGCCGATCTGGTTGGTCCCTTCCGGGCGGGTGTCATAGATCAGCTTGAAGATCACCGAAGCGCCGACGAACGAGATCGCCATCGGCATGAAGATCAGCGATTTCGCGATGTTCCCCCAAGAGATGCGGTCCGTCAGCTGCGCCGCCAGAAGCCCGAAAGCGGTCGACGCCGCTGGCACAACGATTAGCCACAGCATGTTGTTGCGCAAGGCTTCCCAGAACTTCGCTTCGGCGAACATCTGATTGTAGTTTGCAAGCCCGACGAAGGCGTCGCCCAGCGAACGGTCCTGAACCGAGAGGATCAGCGTCGCGATGACCGGGTAACCCAGATATAGCCCCAGCGCGAACATCGCGGGAAACAGGAACAGCCAGGGCCGGATCATATTGGCGCGGTTGATGTTCCGCCCAGCATTCGGCCCCTTGCCGGGAAAGATGAATTTGTCGAGAACGTAGTTGGAGCCCCAGAAGTAAAGCAGGCACCCACCGACGCCGATCAGGACCACAACAAGGCCCTGTAGTGCCGGGTTATCCATGGCGCGACCTCCCTTTCCCTAAAATGTATTTATTGTCCGCTGGTTCGCGGAAATCCGGGGCGGGTTTTGCCCGCCCCGAAGGTCTGTTCAATCAGAAGCGATTACTTGATCGCGTCCCAGCTGGACTGGATATCGGCTGCGACTGCAGCAGCGTCCTTGCCGCCGGTGTAGTCGACCATGCCGGTCCAGAAGGTGCCTGCACCGATGGCGCCCGGCATCAGGTCCGACCCGTCAAAGCGGAAGGTCGTTGCGTTGACCAGAATGTCGGCCTGACCACGCAGAGCGTCGTTCAGGTAAGTGGCCGGGTTCACCGACTTCAGCGGCGTCAGGAAGCCGGTCTGCGCGCCGTTGATTTCGTGCGCGAGCGGCAGCTGGAAGAACTTCATCAGTTCGTCCGTCGCATCCGAAGGGTTGGTGATCGACATCAGCGTGCCGCCACCCAGAACCGGGTTGCCGAGATCCTTGCCCGCGTAGGACGGGAAGTAGAAGAAGTCGACGTCTTCACCGAACTCGGTGCCTTCCGGGAAGAAGGCCGGAACGAACGATGCCTGACGGTGCATGTAGCACTGCGGAGGCGAAGCGAACATGCCGTTCGGGCTGTCGCGGAAGTCCGTCGAAGCAACGGCACCAGCGCCGCCCGAGACGTAGGCGTCGTTGCGTGCAAACCAGCCGAACTCTTCGATGGCTGCAACGACTTTCGGGTCGTCGAATGCCAGTTCGTTGGTCGTCCATGCGTCATAGTCTTCTGCCGACTGCGTGCGCAGCATCAGATCTTCGACCCAGTCGGTTGCCGGCCAGCCGGTTGCGGCGCCGGAACCCAGACCGATGCACCAAGGCGTTTCACCGTCAGCAGCGATCTGCTCGGTCAGTGCTTTCAGGTCTTCCATCGTTTCCGGCACTTCGTAGCCTGCGTCTTCGAAGTTCTCCGGCACGTACCAGACCAGCGACTTCACGTTGACGTTGTAGAAGAAGCCGTAGTGCTGCGGGTTGCCATCGGCATCGCCGTAGGTGCCCAGATCAACCCAGGACTGACCTGCACCGTAGTTCTCGGCGACGAAGTCATCCATGCCAGCAGGCAGCGGCGACAGGAGGCCGCGCGCGGCCATGTCGGACGCCAGACCCGGCTGCGGGAAGATGGCGATATTCGGAGCGGCGCCAGCTTCTGCGTCGATCACGATCTGCTGCTCGAAGCTGTCGGAGCCGGTGTAGATCACCTCGGCGCCGGTGGCGTCGGCAAAGTAGGCCAGCACGCTGCGGAAGATGTCGTCTTCCGGCTGAAGCCAAGGTCCGGCGAGCGTGACGGTCTGACCGCTGAGGTCAGGGGCGCCTGCGGCCCACTCATTGTAGCTGTCCCAGCTGAAGTCGCCCTCGCCATTGGCAAAAGGCAGATGACCACCAGCCGTCGCTGCACCAGCCGTGAGAGCCGTAAGGGCCACGCCGGTAAGAAGCGTCTTTTTCATGGATATCCTCCCGATTTGTGCCGAAGCACGCTTTTGCATTCCATGCCAAAAGCCCGAAGAACGGCGCGTCCTCCAAAGCGCTTTGGTCACGCGGAACCTCGCTCAGTCTCAAAAAACTGTCAATGAAGTAATCATACCGTGTCAAAACGCCCCAATTTTTTGCAATTGCAGTGCTGCGCTGCGGCGTGAGGCGGTTTACCTCTGAAAACAAGCAGCTTAGGGTCGCACCGAATTTGAAACCGCTTTGGAACGGGAGCTGAGACGGCGTCGTGAACCTGAAAGAGTTCGCAAAATCCTTGGGTCTTTCGCAGACTACGGTGTCCCGTGCGTTGAACGGATACCCCGAAGTCAGCGAATCAACACGTGCCCGAGTCGTGCAGATGGCGGACCAGTTGAACTACCGTCCGAACGCCCGTGCACGGTCCTTGGCCATGGGGCGCGCCATGGCCGTGGGACACGTGATTCCACTCTCTTCCAAGCACGAGATCATGAACCCGGTCTTCGCGGATTTCATCGCGGGCGCCGGCGATATCTACTCCAGATCGGGCTACGACATGCAGCTTTCGGTCGTCTCTGATTCGGAAGAATTGGCCGTCTATCGGAAGCTTGCGCAGAACGGATCGGTCGACGGCGTCATCGTTCACGCCCCGCGCCTGAGCGAGCCGCGAATCGCACTTCTGAGAGAACTCGGTTTGCCCTTCGTGGTGCATGGCCGCGCGTCCGTCGGCGTGACCGATTACAGCTGGGTCGACGTCAATAACCGTCGCGGATTTCAACGCGCGGCCGAGCATCTGATTGACCTCGGCCATCGTCGAATCGCGCTGATCAACGGTCTTGAAAACCTCGATTTCGCCCTGAGACGCCGGGATGGATACGAGCGCGCCTTGCAGAAGGCGGGCATTGAGATCGACGAGAGCCTTATGCGGTCCGATGAGATGACAGAGTATTACGGCTACACTTCGGCCCGAACGATGCTGGACAGCAAGGCACCGCCGACGGCATTCCTCGTCTCTTCGTTGATTTCAGCCATTGGTGTGCGTCGGGCGATCGAGGCGCGCGGCCTGACCATGGGCCGCGACGTGTCCGTCATTACGCATGATGATGACCTGTCCTACTTCCGGGACGAAAACCCTGTGCCAATGTTCACATCACTTCGATCCTCCGTGCGGGACGCGGGTCGGCAATCGGCCGAGATGCTTCTGACCCTTGTTCAAAGCCCGGATCGACCCCCGCTCCAGCACCTGCTAGAAGTTGACTTTCTGCTCGGCCGGTCGTCTGGTCCCTGCCCCCATAACTAAGGCCCACTACTTCCATGTTTTCACGCTCGGATTTTCCGAAGGACTTCGCATTTGGCGTTGCCACCTCAAGCTATCAGATCGAAGGACATGCCCAAGGCGGCGCAGGACGCACGCATTGGGATGATTTTGCCGACACGCCCGGCAATGTTGTCCGCGCAGAGAACGGCGATCTGGCCTGCGATCACCTGAACAGGTGGCCGGAAGACCTTGATCTCATGCGGGATTTGGGCGTCGATGCCTATCGTTTCTCGGTCAGCTGGGCGCGGGTTCTGCCCGAGGGACGTGGCCAGGTGAATGCCGAAGGCCTCGATTTCTACGACCGTCTTGTCGACGGCATGCTAGAGCGCGGCATAAACCCGGCCCTGACGCTTTACCATTGGGAGCTTCCGTCCGCTCTGGCAGATCTGGGCGGTTGGCGGAATCCAGACATCGCAAATTGGTTCGCCGACTTCGCCACGTTGGTCATGGACAAGATCGGCGATCGGGTCTGGTCGACCGCAACGATCAACGAGCCTTGGTGCGTCGGGTGGCTCAGCCATTTTGTCGGGGCGCACGCGCCGGGCCTGCGCGATGTGCGGGCAACGGCGCGCGCAATGCACCATATTCTTTTGGCCCATGGCCGTGCGACGGCGGCCATGCGCGCCGCAGGGCACGGCAATCTGGGGGCCGTCATCAACATGGAATGGGCCACGCCCGCCTCGGACAGCGCGGCAGACAGCGATGCCGCTGCCACCTATGACGCAATCTACAACCGTTTCTTCATGGGCGGTCTTTTCAAAGGCGCCTACCCCGAGTTGGTTCTGAACGGGCTGGAAAGTCACCTTCCGGGCGGCTGGCAGGACGATTTCGCGGAAATCCAGACGCCAGTCGACTGGTGCGGCATCAATTATTACACACGTTCAGTCCTGAAGGCAGATCCGGATGCCGCATGGCCGCATTACAAGGCGGTACCCGGCCCACTTCCCAAGACGGCGATGAATTGGGAGATTTACCCGGAAGGTCTCTACAAGTTCTTGAAGCGCACGGCAGAAGAATACACCGGCGATCTGCCACTCTATGTGACCGAAAACGGCATGGCCGGGCACGAAACGCTTCAAGATGGTGCCGTCGAGGACACGGAACGCATGGCCTATATCAGCGCGCATATCGCAGAGGTGAAGAAAGCTATCGACGAGGGCGTTCCTGTCAAAGGCCACATGATTTGGTCCATGTTGGACAATTATGAGTGGGCCTACGGCTACAAGGAACGATTTGGCCTTGTTCATGTTGACTTCGATAGCTTGAAGCGGACCCCAAAGGCGTCCTATCACGCGCTCAAGGCCGCGTTGGCGAAATAGAGTCGTAACAAAGGGAACTTCAATGTCCGCCAACACATATTCGCTTGTGGCCGATGTCGGAGGCACGAACACCCGTGTTGCATTGGCTCTGGGAGAACGGCTTCTGCCGGAGACCATTACGCGCTTCAAGAACGCGGACCATGCGGGCATTGAAAGCGTTCTTCGGATCTTTCTGGATGAGAATGACAATCCCGATTGCCGAGGCGCGGCGGTTTGCGTGGCTGGCCCGGTCCGGGATGGCCGGGGCGAGCTGACCAATCTGGATTGGGCCATTGACGAAGAAACCCTGGCACGCGCCAGCGGCGCGGAAACCGCGGCGGTGCTGAATGACCTGCAAGCGCAAGGCCATGCCTTGGGACGGATTTCATCCGAAAACCTGCGCAGTGTCGTTGACGGACCCGACGCCGCGCCCACCGCGACACGGCTGGTTATCGGTGTTGGCACCGGCTTCAACGCCGCACCGGTCTATCAGGGCGCACAAGGCCGCCTTGTGCCGCCGTCCGAGGCCGGGCATGCGAACCTGCCCATTCGGACCGAGGCCGAACTGAGCCTTTGCCGCTACGTGGAATCCGCCCACGGCTTTCCGGCTGTCGAAGATGTTCTGTCCGGCCGCGGCCTGGAGCGCATCTATGCGTGGCTCGGGCACGAGGCGGGCACACCGGGAGAAAAGAAAGCCGCCGACGTCATGGCCGCCTGCGAAGACGGCAGTGACCCGCTGGCCCCAGAGGCCGTGCGGCGCTTTGTGCGGACGCTTGGAACGGTCGCTGGAAATCTTGCGCTGATCCACCTGCCCTTCGGCGGGATCTATCTTGTTGGCGGCGTCACGCGCGCGATGGAGCCTTACTTCGGCACCTATGGCTTCTCGGATGCATTCCGCGACAAGGGCCGTTTCTCGGGCTTTATGAAGAATTTCCCGGTCTATGTCGTCGAAGACGACTACGCGGCCCTGACTGGCATGGCCGCGCATCTAGAAGAGATGATCTGAAAGGCCGGAAGGCGGTTTCGCCTTCCGCAGTCTCGAACCCGTCTTACGGGGTGATGCGGATCGCCAGACCTTCGCAAAGGACGTCTGCCGGCTCACCAAGGTGGAACATGGTGTAGGACAGGCCTGTTTCAGGCTGACGGTAGACACCGGGGCGCGACAGCAGTTCTGCGGCTTCGGTTTCAGCCTCCAACGGCAAACGCGAGTTCAGACCGAACTTCTGGCGCGGCGACATCATGACGTCGACCTTGGGAAGGCCGCGACCAAAGGCGTCAGCCGTGATCTTGATCGGGTTCGAATCCGGCATGTCGTTCAGGAAGCGGTCATCCAGAATGACGCGGTCAAGCCAGACGATCGGCTTGATTTCACCCCGAGCGGTGCGGATCAGGTCGCCCTTGCGCAGAGCAATGGCGTGAACATCACCGAACGAAGTCGAGATGCGGGTCATCGGCGCAAAACCGGGCAGCGGCCAGACATCGGTGCGAACCTGAACGTCGGCGTCGGATTCGATCTTATCAACAGCGGCCTGCATGGCCTCCTGCTGGGTATTGTCGACAATAAGAGAAGGACGAACGCTGGGCCTGCGCACGCGCTCCAGCACGCGGGACATGTCGAAAGCGCTGTTCACATCGCGGGATTGACGAGACAAAGTCATACTCTTCACCTTTCACACACGACCAACAGAGGCCGCATTTACCATTTACGTGGGTCTGTCGGATGTACACTCTCCCGACACGACCCGTTCTGAACTTCGTCCGCACACTTGGCGAACATTCACTCGTTACGCGATTGCTAGGGCGAGAGCTGGACCTCTCTCAATCGCCAATGATGATGTTTTCGCCGACCGCTTGGGCATT
>CAZMKY010000223.1:0-8942 GCA_964566835.1 uncultured Rhodobacterales bacterium | reverse complement strand
CGGCGCGCCTTTTGCCTTGTTCGCCGCCGGTTTTGCGCTTTCGGTCGTTCTGGCGCTGTTTTTCATGCGTCAGGAATGGTGGGCAGCAGACGCGGCGACCGAAGCCAGCGGGTTTCGCGATGTTCTAGCGGACAAGACTGCAAGACGGCTTTTGCTGATTGCCTTGGTCAACGCCACGCCCGTCGCCGTAAGCTCCACCCTATTTCTCTTTTTTGTTGAAAGTCGGCTGGACGCCGCGGGCTGGGAAGGACCCTTGCTGCTTCTCTTCTTCTTGGCGGCTGCAGCTTCGGCCCCGGTTTGGGGCAGGGTCGCTGCGCGGTATGGCATGCGCCCGGCACTGCTGGCCGGGATGGTTCTGGCCATCATCAGCTTCGGCTTTGCGGTGTTGCTGGGGCCGGGTGATGCAGCCGCCTTCGCGGTTATTTGCGTGGCCAGCGGTGCCGCGCTTGGGGCAGACCTGACACTGCTTCCGGCGATCTTTGCGCGCCATATGGCGCGGGTTGCCCCCCGGGCCGGGCAGGCTTTTGGTCTTTGGGCATTCGTCTCAAAAGCGACGCTGGCAATTGCAGCTTTCACGTTGCTGCCGGTGTTGGATCTGGCTGGTTTTGTCGCAGGGGCGAACAATAGCCCTGCCAGTGCGTTGACGGTCCTGACGCTGCTTTATGCGGTTGTGCCCTGTGTTTTGAAACTTGTTGCCGTCGGCTTGTTGCTGGCGACACCACTTGAGGAGGACTGAGATGGGAACGTTTCTTCTGATTCTGACCGGCGCGGCCCTTGTCGGTGTTCTTTGGTTCCTGAGACGCTGGGTCTGGAGTTTTCCGGGACAGAAGTCCTACGACTATGACGGGACCGGACCGAATTTCGATATTCGCGATCACTTGAAAGGGCCGATCCTCTGCGAAGGCGTGATCTACGGCCCGACAGGGCGTGTCACTTCGCGTTTCACAGCCGATTTTGAAGCCAGCTGGGAAGAAAACCGGGGCCGTATGGTCGAAAACTTCCGTTACGACAGCGGCAACACGCAGCGTCGCGAATGGCGGTTGGAAGTTGGCCCGGGTGGCGCCATCAAGGCCAATGCCGATGACCTTGTAGGCGAGGGCGAAGGACAGCAGGCCGGTTGCAGTGTGTCTTTGAAATACAAGATCCGCTTGCCGGAAGAAGCTGGCGGACACGTGCTCGACGCGACCGATTGGATGTATCTCGTCGGGGACGGCGTAATCGTGAACCGCAGCCAGTTCCGGAAGTTCGGCATCAAGGTCGCAGAGCTTGTCGCAACGATGAGACCGAAGGAAGCGTAATGCGAAAGTGGAATGGTAAACGGTATTGGCTTGTAGGTGCATCCGCCGGCCTTGGCGCCGCAGTTGCGCCAAAGCTTTCTGCATTGGGTTGCGAGGTCATCCTGAGTGCCCGAAGCGAAGACGGTCTGAAGGAAGTTGCAGAGGCCTGCAGTGGCCCAACTCAGATTGTGACGGTCGATATTGCGGATGACGAAAACGTCGCGACCGCAGCAGAGGCGGTGGGACCGATCGATGGTCTGGTTTTCCTGGCGGGCGTATATTGGCCGCAACCGGCACAGGAATGGAACGCAAGCGAAGTCACAAAGATGCTGGACATCAACCTGACGGGGGCGGTGCGGGTCTTGGGCCATGTCGTGCCCAAGATGGTTGAGGCCGATGACGGCCATATCGTTCTGACAGGATCACTCAGCGGGTTCCGTGGCCTTCCAGGCGCAATAGGCTACGGCGCGTCGAAGGCTGGCATCATGTCCCTGGCTGAATCGATGTATGCTGACCTGCGGGGGTCTGGCGTTGATGTGCAGCTGATCAATCCGGGTTTCATCAAGACCCGACTGACCGAAAAGAACGACTTCAACATGCCCTTCATTATGGAACCTGAAGCCGCAGCGCGGGAATTCGTTGACCACATGCAAAACGACGGCTTCAAAAAGAATTTCCCCCGCCTCTTCGGCACGTTCTTTCAATCTACGCAGTTCATGCCGGATTGGCTTTACTATCGGATCTTCTCAAAATCCTGACGCCGCAGATTCAGCTGTGTGCGCGGTAAACCTCGGTCGCCCGCGCCCAGACACCGTGATCGTCTGAGGCAAGTGTCTTCAGTGAAGGCAGCAGCTGTTCGGCGAAGTCTTCCGACGCTTCACGCGGCAGGAGCGACGGGAGATTATCGATCGCCATGACGTCCAAGATCGGCGCGTCGCTGACGCGCCGGATCGGAGACGTCCAGGATGTAACGCTGTCGTAGACGGGAACCGGAGAATAATCGCTGCCGGGATCGCAGGCGATGTCGCCAATGGCAGAGAGTTTGCGTGGCATGTCCGGCGCGTCCGAGGGAACAAAAATCGGCACCCCTGGTGAAGCAAGAATGCAATTCAGAAAGACGTCATGGTCGAGGATTTCGGGGAAGGGCGCGCCCCGCCCGGTCTCTGCCATGTCCCATGGCGTGAGAGGCAAATCCAAAGCGCGCGCCACGTCGCTAGCACCGCCTCCGACACGGCCCAAAGCGCCAATTACGATCACAGAAGGTGATTTGCCCCGTAGCGCGGCGCGAACTTCGGCCAAAAGCGCTTCAGGTGAGGCATAGACGTCAACCGGCCCAAGGCGCCCGCCGGACTGGGCCTTGCCCCAATTCATCAAGGTCAGCGCGGCACCGACGTAGCCAGCCCAATAGCCAAAGGCCGCCACGCGACGACCGGTTTCATCGACCAAATACTCCAGATCCAGAAGCACGCCGCCGCCTGCCTTAAAACGCTCCAACAAGCGTGGGCCGTCACGCTGGCCCTTGTAGGCGTGCCCAAACATGATGTGCCGATGGCGGAGCGGCGATCCGTCATCAGTCAGCTCTTTCAGCCCAAAAATGATGGCTTCGACCGGTGCATCCTGCCATGTGCCAGGTCCAGCGATGTCCGCGCCCGCGTTCTTGTATTCGGCGATCGGGATGATCCGCGTTGGATCGTCCTCAACCGTTACTTTGAAGCCTTGCGCAATAAGTTCTGCCGCACCTGACGGGGTCAAACCCACGCGTTGTTCATTCTCGCGCGGTTCTTCGCGTACCCAGAGATGTGTCATCAGTAGTGGGTCCTTGCTTGCAGTCGGTCGGCGCCTTCGAGATGCGGGATGGCATTGTATCCCGACAGCAGCGTTTCGTCGGGGCGCACGTGAAGGCGATGGATAGAGGTGTTGTAGATCGGAAGCATCACGCGGCTGAGCCGCATCAGGTCGAGACCGAGCAGGTGGCGCAGGACCATGCCGATGACACCACCGGATGTCACGCAAAGAACGCGCCGCCCGGGTGTGGCTGCTTCATCCAGAAGCTCTCCTACCCGGGTCTCATAGTTCAGATAAGTCTCTGCACCCTCGATCTCGGCACGTTGCCACGCTTCAAGCACCTTTGGCATGTGATCGGCGAAGCCGTCAGGCGTGGGCAAGGGGACGCCAAGTGTGTTCTTCATCGCGTGGGACAGCGTGAAATAATCAATCTCGTTCAGGCGGGCGTCTTCGTCTGCGACCAGCCCCATGCCGCGGACCGTTTCCCGGTGGCGGCGCATCGTGCCAGAGACGACGTGATCAAACCCATAGTCATGTTCGCGCATCCATGCGCCCAACCATTCGGCTTGTTGGTGGCCGAGATCGCTTAGCCGATCATAGTCTTCTTCGGTATCGGCGGCGGAATTTGCCTGCCCGTGCCGAACCAAAATGATTTCACCCATGTTGTCTTCCTGTTGGGCCAGAGGTCGCCGCCCGCGCGACCAATCAGGCCTTTCTTCTCGCCAGAGAGGGTGGGGCTGTCTAGACTGACGTCCACCCCTTCAAGGGGAAAGAGTTACGATTGGAGGAGGAACAGTCGATGCGATCCGTTGTTTTGGGGCTTCTTGGAGCCACGGCCATTGGGGCCAGTGTGGCCGCCGACCCGGTTTTCCTGATTGTGGGAAACGAAGACTATGACAGCCTGAGAGATGTCCGCGGGGCCGACGATGTGACCCGCTCTGCCCGGGCGCTGCAACGGAACGGTGCGACCGTCATCAGCGTCCGAAACGGGGATGCCGCGACGATGTCGGCGGCGTTGGAGCGTTTCGGCCAAGAGGCTGGCGATGCCGACACGCTTGTGGTCGTTTTGTCCGGCGCTTTCGTGCATTCGGCCACCGACACCTACTTCATCGCGTCCGATGCAGCGGAACGAACGCTTCAGGAGCTGGATGGTGACGCAGCTTATTCCCTTGCGACCATCGGCGGTTTTTTGGCTGGAAAACCGGGACGCAGCTTCCTTGTCTTGGGGGAAGAAGACGGCAACATGCAAACACTGAACGCGTTCCTCGACACCAAGATTGGGCCTTATGCGGCCCCTCAGGGTGTCACGGTCATTCGCGGAAATATCGGTTCAGTCGCACGTTTTGCACAAGGTGCGATGGGACAGGTGGGTGCAGTCATTCAGCCGGGCAACGGTCTTTGGCTACAAGGCTTCGATACCGGATCCCAGGTGATCTTTGAAGACAATGAATCTGATCCGGTTGTCGCAGCGCCCGAGAATGATGCAGAACGTCGGCGGGAGCTGATCTTCTGGCGTCGCGCACAGGATGAGAACGACGTGGCGGGGTATCAGCGGTACCTTCTTGGGTTTCCGAATGGTGAGTTCGCAGATGAGGCCCGCAGACGGCTGGATGAGTTGACCCGTCCGGTACGCCGAACACCGGAAGACATCGAAGGTGATCTGGCGCTCAGCCGTGACGCGCGGCGCGAGATCCAGCGCGATTTGTCGCTTCTGGATTACAACACCCGCGGCATTGATGGGATTTTCGGTGCCGGGACCCGGCAGGCCATTCGGCGTTGGCAGGGTGATAGCGGGTTTGGCGATACGGGCTATCTGACAGCCGAGCAGATTGAGAGTCTGGACGATCAGGCTGCGCGCCGTGCAGCCGAGCTTGAAGCCGAAGCGCGAGAGCGGCGGCGCCAGCAGCTTGCCGAAGATCGGGCATATTGGGATCAAACCGGTGCGCGGGGCGGTGAGGACCGCTATCGCCAGTATCTGGAACGCTATCCGGACGGCGAATTCGCAGACATTGCACAGCGGCGACTGGCCGAATTCGAAGAACGTCGGCGGCAAACGGCTGGATCTCAGGATCGGGAGCTTTGGGACCGGGTCCGTCGACAGGATACGATCGAGGCTTACCGCGTGTATCTTGATCGTTCGCCAAATGGGGCGTTCCGCCAAGAAGCACGCCAACGCATCCGTGAACTGCGCGAAGCGAATGCCGGGAACGATGCTGCACAGCGCGAAGAAGACGCGTTGAACCTCAATCCTGTCACTCTTCGCGTGATCGAACAGCGTCTTGAGGCAGCTGGGTTCAATCCGGGCCGGATCGACGGCGTCGTCGACAACGACACGCGACGTGCCATCCGTCGCTATCAGGCGTCCCGCAATCTGCCGCAGACAGGGTATCTGACCGAAGCGGTCGTGGTGCGCTTGCTGGCTGATTCGGTGCGTTCGATCTTTGATTGATGCCGGTCAGTCCCAAGCGACGTCCTGAAACGACAACGGCCGCCCAACAGGGCGGCCGATTGCTTTTTCGATCCTTTAGGGATCAGCCCTGACGGGCTTTGAACCGACGCTGCGTCTTGTTGATGACGTAGACGCGGCCCTTGCGGCGAACAACGCGGCAATCGCGGTGCCGATTCTTGAGCGAGCGAAGCGAATTACGAACCTTCATAGCTCTCTCCTTCTGGCGCGGGCGCGTCATAAGGCGCCTCAGTTTCGGTTCTGCATCAGCACCAGGGTGCGATGCGGTTCAGTCATGGTGGGCGGTACTGGGATCGAACCAGTGACCCCTACGATGTCAACGTAGTGCTCTACCGCTGAGCTAACCGCCCGATAGTCGTTTCCGACCCTGCATCCCGTCTGCCGAGGCGTCTTGAACGCAGACGACGCGGGAAGCCCCGCGCCGGTCTGGTGCCGTATAATGAGTCGCCCGGACCACTTCAAGGGCTTTTGGTGCCCAACCATTCCGCGCTATACTCTGTGGCTGGAGGGCCCGATTGTGAAGCCAGCATATGAGCTGACATTGCCAGATGTGCGCACGACATCCGTCGTGTTTGCCTCGCCGCATTCGGGGCGGTCTTACCCATGGTCCTTCATGCGGAAGTCCGTTCTGGACGAGCGGACCATCAGGTCGTCTGAGGACGCCTTTGTCGATCTCTTGTTTGCGGATGCGCCATCCTACGGCGCGCCGTTGCTGACTGCCGTGGCGCCGCGCGCCTTTCTGGACGTCAATCGTTCCGCGGAAGAGCTTGACCCCGCTCTGATCGAAGGGGTCGCCAAAAGCGCGCATAACCCGCGCGTGGCTTCGGGTCTTGGCGTTGTCCCACGCGTGGTTGCCAATGGCCGTGCGATCTATCGGGGAAAGCTGACGCAGAAAGAAGCGCAAGGCCGGATCCGTGATGTCTGGCATCCTTGGCACGACGCGCTGCAACGACTGATGGGAGAGAGCCGTTCGTTGTTCGGTGAGGCGATTCTGATCGATTGCCATTCCATGCCGCACGAAGCGATCGAAAGTATCTCCAACAGCAAGGGATCGCGTCCCGAGATCGTCTTGGGTGACCGCTTTGGTGCCGCCGCCGGGGCGGACATTGTGGACCGGGTCGAGGCCGCTTTCGTTTCGGCCGGCTTGCGTGTGGCCCGGAATGCGCCTTTTGCCGGAGCTTATGTGACGCAACACTATGGCCGACCGACCAAGGGGCAGCATGTCCTCCAGATTGAGATCGACAGATCGCTTTACATGAATGAGCAGCTGGTTCGACCCAACAGCCATTTCGCGACTTTTCAATCGACGATCAGCGACGTTGTGGCCGAGATCGCGCAAATTGGTCGTGCGTCTATGCCATTGGCCGCGGAATAGGCCTTAGCGCAGCGCGCGCCCTTTCAGAATTGCGTCTTCTCCAAACCGCGCCCGGATTTTGTCTGCGGCGCGCTCTGCATTGGCGCGTTTTGGCGCGTCGGGATCCAGCAGGTCTTGCGCGACATCCGCGCCTGCAGCGGGCGAGAGATCAGAGATGCCGACGCCAAGGAGGCGATAAGGCCCTTCGTCGCCAACTTGATCGAACAGTCCACGGGCTGTTCGGTATATCCGATCTGCGATCTGGGTCGGGTCTGACAAACTCAGTCTTCGGGTCAGGATCTTATGGTTCGCGCGCTTCAGCTTAAGCGTCACAACCCGCCCGGCGATGTCCTTTGCCTTCGCGCGGTCTGATACCTTCTCCGAAAGTCGCCAGATATGACCGTCGAGGATGTCCGGATCATTCGTGTCTTCATGGAAAGTCGTCTCGTTCGAGATGCCCTTGACCGGTTCATTCGGGCTGACGCGGCGGTAATCTTGCCCGCGCGCAAGATGCCAAAGACGGTCCCCCATGGATCCGAAGCGGTCGGCCAGATCGCGACGGTCCCAGCGTCTGAGGTCTCCGAACGTGTGGATGCCGGCCTTGTCGAGTGTCGCCTGCGCAGCGGCTCCGACACCCCAGATCAACCGAACCGGTTTGTCCGCCAAGAGATCAAGCGTCTCGGCCTGTCCGATGATCGCGAAGCCACGTGGTTTGTCCATGTCGGACGCCATCTTGGCGAGAAACTTGTTGTGAGACAGTCCGATTGACCCAGTGATGCCAACCTCGTCTTCCATCCGTTTCACAAGGCGGGCCAACATTACTGCAGGCGGCGCGCCGTGCAGTTTGTGGGTCCCGGTCAGGTCAAGGAAAGCTTCGTCCAGTGACAACGGCTCCACCACTGGTGTCAGCTCTTCCATCATCTTGCGGACCTGACGGGAAACCTCGACGTAGCGGTCCATTCGCATCTTCACGATTGTAGCTTCCGGGCAGAGTTTCAGGGCCTGAAACATCGGCATGGCCGACCTGACACCTTTGATCCGTGCGATGTAGCACGCCGTTGTCACGACACCGCGTCTCCCGCCGCCAACGATGATTGGCTTGTCCTTCAACGTCGGATCGTCCCGCTTTTCGACGCTGGCGTAGAAGGCATCGCAATCCATATGCGCGATCGAGAGCTTGAACAGCTCTGGGTGCGACAGGATTCGGGGGCGCCCGCATGCCGGGCAACGGCGGCCGGCATCGAAGGTTGTCAGGCAATCTCGGCAAAGAGCGGGCATGGTCCCAATATAAGCCAACTTGCTCGCGCCTGTTAGGGCCGATACGCCTGATCGACGATGACACGGGCCGCCGCAAGCCGCCACGACGAGCGATGCGAAATTGTCACCATACGGCCCACGTGAAGGGGGGCTAGTTGAGAATGCTTCGCAAAATACCCACATGAGGTATGACGAAACAGGGTACAGGAGTCCAAATGGATCAAGTTTTAGACGCTATTGGTGGCACGGGGATCACGATCCTTGCGCTTGCGATTTTCATCATCATTTGTATCGCCAAGGCGGTTCAGATCGTGTCTCAGTCCGAGAAACACGTCGTGGAACGCTTCGGCAGATTGCGCTCGGTCCTTGGGCCGGGGATCAACTTTATCGTGCCGTTCCTCGATCGTGTGGCACACAAAATCTCAATTCTCGAACGCCAGCTTCCCAATGCCAGCCAAGACGCCATTACGGCAGACA
This sequence comes from uncultured Rhodobacterales bacterium, assembly GCA_964566835.1. Lineage (GTDB taxonomy): Bacteria > Pseudomonadota > Alphaproteobacteria > Rhodobacterales > Rhodobacteraceae > CAZMKY01. The sequence goes on along the minus strand of CAZMKY010000223.1, from coordinate 325 downwards.
ACGTGCTGGTTCAGGTGGAAACCAGTGTCTTCTATCGGATCCTGGAGCCCGAGAAGACCGTCTATCGGATCCGTGATGTCGACGGCGCGATTTCAACCACCGTCGCCGGTATCGTCCGTGCCGAAATCGGTAAGATGGAGTTGGACGAGGTACAGTCAAACCGTGCCCAGTTGATTTCTCGAATTAAAGAACTGGTCGAAGATGCCGTGGATGATTGGGGCATCGAAGTGACCCGTGCGGAGATTCTGGACGTGAACCTCGATCAGGCGACGCGCGATGCGATGCTTCAGCAGTTGAATGCCGAACGTGAACGCCGCGCCGCCGT
>CAZMKY010000222.1:0-8941 GCA_964566835.1 uncultured Rhodobacterales bacterium | reverse complement strand
AACACTCAAGCCATCGTGCCCCTGATGGAAATCAAGCCGTCCTTCGTCTTGACCTCTATCGTGCCTTCCCATATCTCCACTTCACTGCGCGGGCGTTGTGTAGTGGTAAGACCTTAGCCTTCCAAGCTAATGACGCGGGTTCGATTCCCGCCGCCCGCTCCAGAAAATCCTCCCCTTGTTGTCGCTATCCTCCAAGTCTATGTGATCATGGACGGAAATTTGTGGGGTCTTCTTTGGCGGACACCGGATATCAATCCAGCGAAGATCGCGCGAAATCAAAGAACGTAAGAGCGCTTGGCGCGCTTTGGCCGTTCGTGTTGCCCTATCGTGCATTGCTGATCGCAGCCGGTCTCGCGCTGGTTCTGACAGCCAGCGTCTCGCTTGTGTTGCCAATCGCGGTGCGGCGTGTGGTCGACGGGTTCGAGACATCGGAAGCGCCGCTACTCGACAGTTATTTCGCGGCAGCATTGGCGATTTCGCTGACCCTCGCCGTCGGGACAGGCCTCAGATATTACCTGGTGACACGGCTTGGCGAACGGGTGGTCGCTGATATTCGCGTCGCCGTCTTCGACCGCATGATCGGGATGAGCCCGGCTTTCTACGAGAAGATCATGACCGGCGAAGTGCTAAGCCGGATTACAACCGACACGACCCTGATCCTTAGCGTTATCGGATCTTCCGTGTCAGTGGCCCTGCGGAATGTTCTGATCCTGATCGGCGGCCTTGCCTTGCTGTTCGTCACCTCGCCAAAGCTTGCCGGGCTTGTCTTGTTGATTGTGCCGGCCATCATCGTGCCGATCGTGGTTCTTGGCCGCAGACTTCGTGCGCTTAGCCGTGAAAACCAGGATTGGATCGCGGCCTCGTCCGGCAACGCGTCAGAGGCGCTGCTTTCTGTTCAAGCGGTGCAAGCCTATACCCACGAAGCACCGTCCCGCCGCGCATTTTGGGACGTGACGGAAAAAAGTTTCGTTGCCGCTAAGAAGCGGATTGGCACCCGAGCGATCATGACCGTAATTGTCATTTCGCTCGTATTCGTTGGCATCGTCGGCGTCCTCTGGATTGGCGCACGCGACGTCAGGAGCGGCGCGATGAGCGTCGGCGAACTGGTCCAGTTCGTCATCTATGCGGTCATGGTGGCCGGTGGGGTGGGCGCCTTGTCCGAGATATGGGGCGAACTGCAACGCGCCGCTGGTGCAACGGAACGCCTCGTCGAGTTGTTGGAAGCTGAGGACACCGTTCGTGACCCCGCGCAACCATCCGCCTTGCCGGCAACCGTGGCGGGCAAGGTCGCTTTTGACAATGTAGCTTTTCACTACCCAGCGCGACCCGCGACGGCGGCATTGGAAGACGTCAGTTTCGTCATCAAACCCGGCGAAACCGTTGCCTTGGTCGGTCCCTCTGGCGCGGGCAAAACGACCGTGTTGCAATTGTTGTTGCGGTTCTATGATCCTGACGCCGGCGCTGTCCTTCTGGACGATCAACCACTCCATACGATGGAGCGGAGCGACTTCAGAAGCGCGATTGCGCTGGTGCCGCAAGACCCGGTCATCTTTGCGGCGACGGCCCGCGAAAACATTCGTTTCGGACGGCCGGATGCCACAGACGCCGAGATTGAAGCCGCTGCCAAGGCGGCCGCAGCCCACGAGTTCCTTGTCGCTCTGCCTGAGGGTTACGAGACCTACGTCGGCGAACGTGGCGTCATGTTGTCCGGTGGCCAGAAACAGCGTATCGCAATTGCCCGGGCCATTCTGCGCGACGCGCCCATCCTCCTCTTGGATGAAGCGACAAGCGCGCTCGACGCGGAAAGCGAGCAGGCCGTCCAGACTGCGGTTGAGCAACTCTCCGAAGGGCGCACAACGATTGTCGTGGCGCATCGACTGGCAACCGTGAAGAAAGCGGACCGGATCATCGTGTTCGAAGGCGGCAAGATCGTCGCGCAAGGCAACCATGACAGCCTTGTTGCCGAGGGCGGATTGTATGCAAGACTGGCAAAATTGCAGTTCACAGCCGGTTTGGCGGCTGAATAGGACCAAAAGGGCGCTCTGACGCTGCGTCCGAAGCCCACAGCATATCTTGCATGGTGCTTTCCTTCCGGGGCACTACACTTTTCCAAGGGAACACTAGGGTAGGGAGGACCCTCCGTGACGAGCAGCTTTTCATCCATTGCCGATCGCAATGCCATTGAGGCGTCCACGACCTATGAAGACCGCGGTCTTCCGACGACCGTCTACAAGATGCTGTCCGAGACGACGGCCAAGTTTGGTCAGCGTAACGCGATCAGCTATCAGATCTTCTCGGGCCCCAAGGACAAGGCTGAAACGCTAACGTGGCAGCAGTTCCATGATCAGAGCGTTCAGGCTGCAAACCTGTTCCGTTCGTTGGGCGTGGGCGAGAACGACGTGGTCGCTTACCTTCTGCCGAACGCGAATGAAACGGCAGTGACGCTGATTGGCGCGACGATTGCGGGTATCGCCAACCCGATCAATCCGCTTTTGGACGCCGAACAGATCGGCGCGATCCTGAGAGAAACCAACGCCAAGGTTCTGGTCACGCTCAAAGCCTTCCCAAAGACGGATGTCGCGCAGAAGGCCGCCGAGGCCGTGCGGCTGGCGCCAAACGTCAAAACCGTTCTCGAAGTCGACCTCCTGCGCTATCTGACGCCGCCGAAGTCCTGGATTGTCCCGTTGATCCGACCGAAGAACCCGGCGTCGCATCAGGCCAAGGTGATGAGCTTCACCGCCGAGGTCGCAAAACAGCCGAAGACGTTGCAATTCGAAGATGCCACGGAAGATCGCGTCGCCGCGTATTTCCATACGGGTGGCACGACCGGAATGCCGAAAGTCGCACAGCACAAATATTCGGGCATCGTCTACAACGGGTTCCTCGGTGACGAACTTCTCTTCGACGAGACCTCGGTCGTGATGTGCCCGCTGCCATTGTTCCACGTGTTCGCCTGCCACGTCATTCTGATGGCGATGATCAAATCCGGCGCGCATGTCATCTTCCCGACGCCGCAAGGCTACCGCGGCGAAGGCGTATTCGACAATTTCTGGAAGCTGATCGAGCGTTGGAAAGTCACCTTCATCATCACCGTGCCGACGGCGCTGTCGGCGCTCATGCAGCGCCCGGTGGATGCGGACGTTTCCACCGTGAAGACCGCGTTCTCCGGCTCCTCACCGTTGCCGGTTGAGCTTTACAAGCGTTTCGAGAAGGCCACCGGTGTCGAAATTATCGAAGGCTACGGACTGACCGAAGCGACGTGCCTTGTGTCCTGCAACCCGATCAATGGTGAAAAGAAAATCGGCTCCGTCGGCATTCCGTTCCCTTACACGGACGTGAAAATCCTGATGGACGATTCCGGTGGAGCACGCGAATGCGGTCCGGATGAAGTTGGCGAGATCTGTGTCTCCAACCCCGGTGTGTTTGTCGACAACACTTATACCGAGGCGCCGAAAAACGTTGACCTGTTCCATCATGTCGGCAATCGCGGCTATCTGCGCACAGGCGACCTTGGCCGGATTGACGAAGACGGATACCTCTTCATCACCGGGCGCGCAAAAGATCTGATCATTCGCGGCGGACACAACATCGACCCCGCCGAAATCGAAGAGGCTCTCGCTGGTCACGAAGCTGTCGCCATGTGCGGTGCCATTGGTCAGCCCGATGCGCATGCCGGCGAATTGCCCGCCGCGTATGTGGAGCTTGTCGCCGGTGCGACGGCCACGACGGAAGACCTAATGGCCTACGCCAAGTCCCACATCCACGAACGGGCGGCACACCCCAAACATCTTGAGATCCTGGACGAATTGCCAAAAACGGCTGTCGGCAAGGTGTTCAAGCCGGATCTGCGCAGACACGCCATTACACGCGTCTACAACGAAGCGCTGGAAGCTGCAGGCCTAACCGCGCGTGTCGTCGAAGTCACCGAAGACAAGAAACGCGGTCTTGTCGCAAAGCTCTCCGGTCAGGGCCAGGACGACGACGGCAAGGTGACGGAAGTGCTTGGCAACTTCACCCGACCGTGGGAGTGGGCGGCCTAAGCTGGCGTTGCCCCTGCCTTAATATTGCCACTATTCCGGGGGATCTGGCCCAAATTGGGCCAGATTTCGCCGACATTTTAGATCCAGGCTATCGGAGTTGAGGATCGAAATGGCGGCATTCTGGCTGATCGCAGGACTGGCAGTAGCGACGATTTCGGGTGTTGGCACCCTGATCCTCGGCGCCTCGGTCCTTGCGGCCATGGCGGCTTACATCGCCAGCGGTTGCCTGACGCTTTGCCTTGGCCTTCTGGCAGCCACGCTGGACGACATCGAGGACAGCGACGCTGGCACGGAGAGCGCCATCATCCCTGCCGAATAAAAAACGCGCGCCGTTTCCAGCGCGCGCATTTTCTTTTTCGCCAGACCCTCAGAAGATGAAGTTTGAGTCCTGATCGAGGTCCGCAACCAACATGTTCTCCACCGTGATGACGAGCGTGTTGATCGACACGGTCACGTCGTCACCGGCTTGGGCAAAGGTAAAATCTGATCGCGAAGTCGTGCCATAAACTTGGATCTGGTCTTCACCCAGCGTGAAGTCCGTGATGGTGTCATTGCCATCGAAGTCACGGAAAGCGAAGTCGTCAAATCCGCTTCCTCCGGTCAGTATGTCATCCCCAAGCTGACCAAGGATCTCGTCTCCACGAGCGCCGCCGTCGATCACATCGTTGCCGCCATTGCCCAGAATGATATCGAAGCCATCGCCCCCCGAGATGGTGTCGTTGCCAGCTTCGCCGCGCACGAAGTCATTGTCGTCGCTTCCAATGACATTGTCATTACCGGACCCCATCAAGAAGCCTTCGAAACCGGTGAACCCGACATAGCCCTGACCGGTCAGATCCGGATCGCCGTTGAAGGCGGCGATGTTCTGGAAAAGTCCGGGTTGGCCAAGATCGATCGTCAAATTGAAACCGAAGGTCCTCAGACTAAGGACGTCATAGCCATCCCCGCCAAAGCCCTGAATGCCCCATTCCGGAGTGAAAGGGTCAATTCTGAGCGTGTCATTGCCGTTGCCGAGTGCGATCCGACCACCGCCGTTCTGCGCACGCACAAAGTCATTGCCGTCGCCTGCAGACACTTCGCGTGCATAGCTGCCCAGATTGATGAAGTCGTCGCCAGCGCCGGTGTCGAAGCTGCCGCCACCTGCGTTCATGAACAACTGATCATTGCCGTCTTCCGTCTCGACGAACTGCATCCAGCTATTGGCTGTAACGGTGTTGTCGCCACTACCGAGGTAGACAGCATTCGTGCCACCATCTGCCGCAACGAAAAGCGTATCTGCGCCGTCATAGGTCTCAATGGAGCCGACATAGCCTTCGTTGATGTTGATGACATTGTTGCCGTCACCCAAATTCATCGCGCCAACACCGCCAAAGCCGTTCACATTGACAGTATCGTTGCCTCCGTAGCCGCCGATGAAATCAATGAATCGCGTTCCAGTCGTCACGAAATTCGTACCACTTCCGACGTGAAGGTAGTTCACCTGTGCATCGACGATTGTCACGGTGTCATTGCCGTTGAACATATCGAGCGAGTTCATTCGCCCATCGTTCAACGTGACGGTATTGTTCCCGCTTCCGAGGACGGCAGAGATGATTTCGCCACCGTTCAAAATCAGTTCGTCGTCTTCTCCATAGGTCGTCAACTGCTCGATCTTGCCGAGGCCAACAGAAATCTTGTTGTTGCCGCCGCCAAGCAAGGCTTGCTCAACACGCCCGCCAAATATGCGGAGAAAGTCGTCATCCTGATAGGCCAGAACAGAGCTGACTTCGCCGAAGTCGACGTAGATATTGTTGTTTCCGCTGCCCGCTTCGAGGTTGTCGAGACGGCTGCCGGCGCTCAATTGAATGGTGTCCGCACCGTTGTTCGCGCGGACCGACCCAACTCTTGCGCCTGAGTTCAGCGTAATTGAGTTCGCGCCACCCTTGAGGTCGATCTGGTTCACGAAGTCATCGCCAACATCGTTGATCGTGACAGTGTCGCCTTCGTCAGAGAGGCGCATGTTGCCGAGGCCACCATTGACGGTGACAGTCTTTGCGCCTTCGCCCCAACTTCCGATGTACTCAACAAAGCCGGAGCCGGTCGTGATCGTCGTGTTGCCACCGCCGAGGTTGACCGTGCCGACGTTCCCGCTGTCCAGGGTGACGACGTCATTGCCATCTCCCATAGCGACAAACTCAACACGGGCTGAACCGTTCAGCGTCAGGGTGTCGGCATCTTCTCCAAGACGCATGGTCCTAATACGAGCACCGTCTTCCAGAGTTACAGTATCGGCACCACCAGAGAAGCGCACGGCGTCAATCTGGGAATCGACGCCCGCGGTAATCGTATTGCCGCCTCCGCTGGTTCCGCGAATGAAGTCCACTCGGGCACCTTCACCCAAGGTCACCGAACTCATCCCCGAGCCAAATTCGATCGTGTCCACATCGCTGAAGTCGGAAACAACGACGGCATTGTTGCCACCATCTATGGTGACATTGCCCATCCCACCTGAACCGACATTGATCGTATCGTCGCCAGTGCCAAGATAGACGGCGACAACATATCCCGTGCCGGTCGTGATGGTATTTGAGCCTGACCCCCACAGATTGATGTAGCCAACGCCATATTCGCCAAAGGTCAGATCGCGAACGATGCTGCTGTCGTCCGCGCCGCCGGTGATTGTCGTGACACCCAAGGTTTTGAATTCAAGAACCGTGTTGCCAAGATTGCCTATCTGGATGTGTTCAATCCATCGGTTAAGGCCATCGTTCCCGTCAATGAGCGTGAAGTCCGTAGTCTCGCCGAACTTCATTAATTCCATGTACCACTCACCACTGGCAGTCAGGTCTGCGTCTACGGTGTCCGCCGGATTGGGGAATAGAAAGAAGCCGGAACTGTAGCCGCCACCATTCCAGTCAAAGGTCCAAACACCGCCGTAAGACAGCTGTGTGCTGCCGTCGAGATCACCCGTTAAAGTGTAGTCAGTCATACGTGAATCCCCCCAGATTCAGTTCGCGTCCAAAAAATTTGACGTCCAATCCGGGAATTTCACTACACGTCTGCCTGCTCTCCAAGGAAAAACTGACCTTAGGTAAGTCTGGCTGACCCAGACACTTCGAGCGGTTCTCTCAGAAAACCAAGTCAAAAAAAATGCGCGGCGAAGTCAAGCTTCGCCGCGCATTCTTAACTTTAGTTCAGACCTTTAGAAGATGAAGTTTGAGTCCTGATCGAGGTCCGCAAGCAGCATATTTTCCACCGTGATGACAAGCGTGTTGATCGACACGGTCACATCATCACCGGCTTGAGCAATCGCAAAGTCTGACCGGGAAGAGGTGCCGAAGACCTGAATTTGGTCTTCGCCCAGCGTAAAGTCAGTGATGGTGTCATTGCCATCGAAGTCACGGAAAGCGAAGTCGTCAAATCCGGCACCGCCCGTCAAAAGGTCGTCACCGAGTTGGCCGTAAATCACATCGCCCTGATCGCCACCATCAATCGTATCATTGCCTCCATTGCCCATGAGTGTGTCGAAGCCTTCGCCACCATTGATGATGTCGGCGCCGCCTTCACCTCGGACGAAGTCATTGTTGTCGCTGCCGGTGATGCGGTCATCACCACTTCCCGCGAGAAGACCCTCAAAACCCCAGAAGCCGACAAAGCCCTGTCCGGTGAAGTCCGGATTGGCGTTGAAGGCCGCAATATTCTGGAACAGACCGGGCAGGCTCATATCGATAAAGAGATCGTTGGAGAACGTCCGCAAGCTCAGCGTGTCGTAGCCATCGCCGCCGGCCGCTTGCAGACCGCGGTCAGCGCTGAACGGATCGATCCTGAGGGTGTCCGTGCCTGAACCGAGGTTGATGCGGCCCGCTCCGTCCTGGGCCCGAACAAAGTCATTGCCATCGCCAGCTGTGACTTCGCGCGCATAATCGCCCAAATTGATGAAGTCGTTGCCAGCACCGGAATCTATGCTGCCGCCGCCGGCGTTCATGATCAGGCTGTCGTTCCCTTCCTCGGATTCGACAAACTGGATCCAGTTGTTGGCGGTAAGCGTATTGGTTCCGTTGCCAAGGTTGATGTTGTTTGCACCGCCATCGGCGGCGATGAAGACGGTGTCGTCGCCTTCCCAAACATCGATATCGTTGACCCAGCCTTCGTTGACATTGACGATATCGTTGCCGCGGTTCAGGTCGATCTTGCCGACACCGCCGAAGTCAAACACGTTCACCGTATCCTGACCGTCGAACCCCCCGATGTATTGAATGAATTGGCTGCCTGTCCGTACGAAGTTCGTGCCATCACCCAACTCGATGGTGTTCACGTTGGTGTCCCCGATGATGATGGTGTCGTTGCCTTCAAACATACGGAGACCACCCACGAAGCCCGAATTCAGCGTCACAGTATTGTTGCCACCTCCGAGAACGGCGAAGTTGATGTCCCCGCCATTCAAGGTCAGTTCGTCATCGCCGCCGTAGGTTGTAAGTTGTTCGATCTGGCCTGCACCAACCGTGATCTTGTTGGCGCCACCGCCCAGCACCGCCGACTCAACGCGGCCCCCGAAGATGCGGAGGAAGTCGTCGCCTTGATAGGCTGTCACCGAATTCGCGCTGCCGAAGTCGACGAAAATGTCATTCGAACCGCCGCCTACATTCACGCCATTGGCGTTTGCATCGCCCGACAGGAATTGGACTGTGTCGTCGCCTTCGGAAAGTCTGATCTGACCAACTTCGCCACCGATGTTTACGGTTTTGTTGCCCGAGTAGCCCCGTATCTGGCCGACGAAGCCGGCACCAGTGGTCATGACATCTGTGTCGTTGCCGAGGTTCACGTACTCAGCGCCGCCACCCCGCAACGTCACCGTATCGTTGCCATTGCCTGTCACCAGTCCGCCGAGGCCACCGCCATAGCCATCATAGACATCCGCGTCA
>CAZMKY010000221.1:0-10339 GCA_964566835.1 uncultured Rhodobacterales bacterium | reverse complement strand
AGACTGGGACGTTGATCTGGATCTGAGTGGCCCCGATCTGAGCGCCGAGGTCGATGGCCGCGTCACGGACCCCTACGGTGCGCCGGGCTTCGATGGTCGCGCCGTGGCCCGTGCGGGTGATCTTTCCATCTTTCAGGGGCTTGCGAACCTGCCGCTCCGCGGTGCGGTTGAAGCGGACCTGAACGGCGGATTGGCCTTTGACCTATCGCGCTTCGACATCGACCTGACGGCCAGCGGCAATGGCCTTGCCATCGGGCAGGATGCCGCGGATCGGCTTCTGGCCGGGGATCTGTCGGCGACGGTCGATGCGTCGCGGGACGGCGAAGACATCACGGTCCGCACGCTTGATCTGTCGACCGGACTGCTCAACCTGACGGGCGACGGCACGCTTTCGGCCGCGGGCAGCACGCTGGACCTGTCGGCGCGGCTGGCGGATCTTGGTCCCTTCGTGCCGGGTTTCAGCGGACCTGTCACGGCCAACGGCACGGTCGGGCAACTGGCCGATGGGCGCTTTGACGTGGATCTGGCCGCGACCGGCCCCGGTGGCACGACCGTCAACGTGGATGGCACGTTGGCGTCCGATTTCGCCACGGCTGATCTTGGCATAGACGGAAACGCGCCCTTGGCCCTGGCCAACAGCTTTATCGAACCGCGGGTCGTGCAAGGCACTGCGAATTTCGACATGCGATTGGCGGGCCCTCTCGGGCTCGACGCGCTGTCCGGTCGCGTCCAGACCCGTGACGCACGTTTCTTTGCGCCAACACTTAACATCGCATTGGAACAGATCGCGCTGGACACGACGATAAACGGCGGTCGCGCACGGCTGGATATGTCAGGCGCGCTGGAGACCGGCGGTCAATTGTCCGTGGCCGGGCCGATAACGCTCTCTGGCAGCTTCCCGGCAGAGCTTGCCATTCGGCTGGACAACGCGGTTCTGACCGACCCATCGCTCTATGAGACAACGATTGACGGGACCGTCACGGTCATCGGGCCTTTGGCCGGAGGTGCCCGGATTGCGGGCGATCTGGCCTTGGGCGAGACCAACATCCGCATCCCGTCGACCGGGCTTGGCGGCGCGGGCGCGATACCGGAGGTGACACACCTGAACGAACCGCCGCCCGTGCGGGCCACCAGACGGCGTGCCGGACTTCTGGAAAGTCAGCAAGGCAGTGGGTCCGACGGCGGTGGCGGCGCGGCCTATCCTTTGGCGATCCGCATCAACGCGCCCAATCAGATCTTCGTCCGAGGGCGTGGGTTGGACAGCGAATTTGGTGGCAGCCTGGCGATTGGCGGAACCTCGAACAACGTGATCCCGACCGGGGCGTTCAACCTGATCCGGGGGCGCCTGGACATCTTGGGGCAGCGGCTGGCGCTGGAAGAAGCAACCATTTCGATGCAAGGCTCCTTCCTGCCTGTCATCCGCATTCGGGCGGCCACGCAGTCGGAAGATTTCCTGATCAGCATCATCGTCAGCGGCCCCGTCTCCAACCCCGACATCGCCTTCGTGTCTGATCCCGATCTGCCAGAGGAAGAAGTCGTGGCGCGGCTTCTCTTTGGGCGCGGTATCGACCAATTGTCCGCCATTCAGGCCGCGCGACTGGCCGTGGCTGTCCGGACGCTCGCAGGGCGTGGCGGTGAAGGCATTGTCGGCAACGTCCGCAATCGGACGGGTCTGGCGGATCTCGACATCACGACGGATGACGAAGGCAATGCCGCGCTTCGGGCGGGCGCCTATCTGAGCGAGAATATCTACACCGACGTGACGGTGGGCACAGGCGGCGAGACGGAGTTGAACCTCAACCTCGATCTCACGCGATCCCTGACGGCCAAGGGCACGGTCACAACAGAGGGCGATACCAGCATCGGCATTTTCTTTGAGCGCGACTATTAATCCAAGACGTTGAGAAGTCCGGCTGCAGTTGCTATTTATGAGACATGCCCAGCGCCGGGGCTGTGTCAGCGGCGCGCCTGATAGGAGGACGATGATCTGTCTCTTACTCACGATGCGGTCCGTGTTCAGACCGCCCGCAGCAATGGTAGCGCCATGAGCGACGCTGTTGCGCAACCCTCGAGCGAAGAATTGCTCGACCGTATCCTTACATCGCTGGACGACGACAAAGCCGAAGACGTGGTCAAGATTGACCTCAAGGGCAAGTCCGAGATGGCCGACTACATGGTCATCGCTTCGGGCCGCTCAACCCGTCAGGTCGCTGCGATCTCGGAAAAGCTGGTGGATCGGTTGAAGCAGGACTACGGGCGCTATTCCAAGGTCGAAGGCAAGGATGCCGGCGACTGGGTGCTGATTGATACGGGCGACGTCATCGTCCATGTCTTCCGCCCGGAAGTGCGTGAGTTCTACCAGCTCGAGAAGATGTGGATGAACCCAGCAAGCAGTTCGGCCGCCAAGGGCTGAGCGCTTCTGACAGGTGAAGATCCGGATCGCCGTGGTCGGCCGCCTGAAGGCCGGCCCGGAGAAAAGCCTCATTGATGACTATTTGACCCGGTTCGACCGAACCGGGCGCGCGCTTGGGCTTGGCCCGACCGAGATCGTTGAGGTCGAGGCCAAGAAGGGCGGCATGGCTGCCGAAGGCGAACTGCTGGAAAAAGCGGTCGCCGGGGCTGGCCGACTGATTGCGATGGACGAACGCGGCAAGGTCATGACGTCACCCGATTTCGCGGACCATCTGGCGCGATTTCGTGATGACGGCGCGGGCGATCTGGCGATCATCATCGGCGGGGCTGACGGCATCGCGCCCGACCTTCGCGCCAAAGCCGATCTGACATTGTCGTTTGGCAAGATGGTCTGGCCGCATATGCTGGCCCGCGTGATGCTGTCCGAACAGCTTTACCGTGCGTCCACGATATTGGCAGGTGGGCCCTATCACCGCGTTTGAGCGACCTTGCGAACGGTCACGTCATAGCGCCTTTACGCCTTTGTCCTAAACCCCGTCTCCGGATCCAATTGCATCAGGTTTCGCCCCGTAAAAGGGGAGACACCGCGCACCTGTCTTGGCACGAAACCGTTTGCATCGGCGGCGCCGCCACTTTCAGACGACACCAGATTGCAGGCGAAAAGACCAACCGTCCCGGCGAAATCGCCGCGGGCGGCGCACCTGCCGTCAGACCAGTTCCGCGTCGGTCATGATCTCCAACAAGGCCGGACCGTCGGACGACAGGGCCTCGGCCATCGCGGCTTGCAGATCGTCAGCCTTGGTCACCTTGGTTCCCGACCCACCGCAGAGACGGGCGAAGGCGGCAAAGGATGGATTGACGAGGTCGGTTTCCCAAACCGGCCATTCACCGGATTTCTGTTCCTTCGTGATCTTCCCAAGCTGACCATTGTGCAGAAGAACATGGGTGATGTTCATCCCGTATTTGACGGCCGTCGTGAACTCCATCGGGTATTGACCGAAACCGCCATCGCCCGAGATCGCAATCACCTTGCGGCCTTTGAGATGTTCGAAATCCTGCGTTGCCGCCCAAGCGCCCATAGCGGCAGGGAAGCCAAAGCCGATGGACCCCAGATAACCTGACATCAGCACACGTTGAGATCCCTTGGTTTCCAGGTAGCGTCCGAAGGAATAGGTGTTGTTGCCCACATCGACGGCAAAAATTGCATCTTCAGGCGCAAGCTCTGTCAGCGTCTTGAAGACCGCAGCAGCCGATATGCCATCGCCCAGATCCTCGGTCAGGCGCGTTGCCTTCTCGGCCCGCCAGATCGCCCAGCGTTCGGCCAGTTCGGCGACCAGATCGGGCCGATCCGCCGGTCGGCTAAGGCCGGGCTGAACCGCGTCGCAGAAGGCACCGATTTCGGCCCAGATCGGCAAGGTGACAGCGTGGAATTTGCCCAGCTGCATGCGTTCGGTATCGACCTGAATGATCGGCTTGCCCCGCTCGATCCCGGTATGGTTCGAGAAGGATGTGCCGAGGCAGATCATCAGGTCGGCTTCGTTCATGAACCAGCTTGCAATCGGCGTACCGGACCGCCCCATGACGCCGCCCGCGTTCGGGTGATCGTCCGGGATGATGCCTTTGGCCTTGAAGGTGGTCAGCACGGGCGCGCCCAAAGCCTCGGCCAGGGCGATGGCTTGATCGCGGACCTCCCACGCGCCGTGACCCAGGACCACACAAGGGCGTTTGGCGTCGTTCATCAACGTCAGCGCCGCGCTGACGTCCGCCGTATCCGGATGCACGACGGCGCGTCCCATGCGGCCGGCAGGCTGCCCGGCCTCAGCCTCGCTTGGCATGGTTTGCATATCGTCGGGGAAGATCAGATGTGCCACGTCCTGCTGCACAAGTGCGTTCTTGCAGGCGAGCGACATCAGTTCCGCGTGGTTCGACGTGCTGAGCACGGTCTGCGAGAATTGCGTGACCGCGTCGAAGGCGGAGGCAAGGTCAATGTCCTGAAACGCCCCCGGGCCAAAGACTTGAGTCTGAACTTGACCGGTCAGGGCCAGCACCGGCGCGCGGTCAACCTTGGCGTCCCAAAGCCCAGTCAGAAGGTTCGTGGCCCCCGGCCCGGCGATCGTCAGGCAGGCGGCAGGATGGCCCGTCAGCTTGCCATAGGCCGATGCCGCAAAAGCGGCGGCCCCTTCGTGACGGATGCCGACATAGGACAGTTCCCCGTCGCTGACCCGGCGGCGGATGGCATCGGCCAGGCCCAGGTTGGAATGGCCCACCATGCCAAAGACGTGGCGCACACCCCAGTTGACCATTGTCTCGGCCATCACGTCCGTGGTGGTGCGGGTATGCGGTGGCTCTGCTTCAAGTCCGACGAAGATCTCGCCGTCCCGGATGTCCAAGGGATAGACCTTCTGGCCGGTATCGTCGTGCCCGCCCGGAGGCGCGCCGGTCAGCGGATCGAAGTCCCATCCATGCCACGGGCAGCGGATCCAGCATTTGCCTTCCACGCCACGCTCGATCGAGCCCTCGCCAAGCGGTCCGCGCTGGTGTGGGCAGTGGTTGTCCATCGCCGCCCATTGACCGTCAAAGTGACTGAGGCAAAGCGACACTGTCCGCGCCGTCACGGTTTTCACGCGACCTTCGGGCAGATCGTCCACGTGCCCGACGCGGATCCATTCCAGCGTCTCTTGGTCAGGGGTGTCAGACATCGCCTGCTCCTTTCTCAGTGGGTTTTGTCAGAGCTGAAAGCGCTCAGGACCTTTTGAAGTCCGGTCAGGATCAGGACCGATCCGACGGCCCAGATCAGAAGTTCGTAGGGCGCAAGGGGCGTGCCGCGGAGCCAGACGGCAACCAGCCCGCCTTGCGGCCGGAGTGCCCGTATGCCGAACAAGCCGTCATTGCTCCAAAGGCGGAAGTCCCAGAAGCGCGACACGTAAAAAAGCAGTGCGCCCACCAGAACGACCAACGCCAAGGACAATACGCGGCGGGTCATGGCAGCACCTCGGCCGTATCGGCGTCCATGGCAAAAACCAGAAGGTCGCCATGACGCGTAATCTGGCCTTCGATCTGAATATACTGGGCCATAAGGTCATAAAGCGCATCCGGGATCGGGCCGCCGTCTGGCCCGGAAATCATCAGGAACTCCGACCCCTCGACCGGCTGGCTGGAGACGAAGACCGGCGGCACGCCCCCGGCAACGCAAAGGTTCGCACAGGCCTTGTGGGCCAGACCGCGACCGGGGCGCATCGCACCGGCAAGACATTTGCCATCACAGATCTCTCCGGCCAGTCGCCAGCGCCCCAGATCTTCGACCGGCGGCAACTCGGCACTGCCCTCCAACGCTTTCATGCCGTTCTGACCGCCGCGCACCTGCATCATGTCGAGCGTGCCGCGTTCCAGCATCACGCCAGAGACCTCGACAAGCTGGCCATGCTTTGCTGCATCGCGGTTCATCACACCGTTCTTGCCGGGCCCTGACATCATCAGCGTATGCCCGGTCGGGATACGGTCATTGCCTTCGGTGACGTGCAGGATCGGGATCGGCGTGCGCTCAATCACGCCCGAGACGGTCTGGCGGCCATAGTCAAAGCGGAACGTGGCCGGTCCCGGATCATCCTGCGTTGTCCCGATCCAGAAGCCCAAAGCCGCCGCCAGCAGGGCCAAACCGCCTGTGACCGAAAAGAGGAACCCGCGGAGCGCTTTCGGGATACCCAGATATCCAACGAAGAATGGTGGCTCCTTGCTGCTCATGACGAGACCTCCGACAGGGGCGCGACCAAGGGCTCAACGAATGTGCCGGGTGGGTTGGCGTCCGGGTCGACGAAGACCATGCCGTCCTCGATCTTGATCCTGTAGGTCGGGATCTTCTCGGTGAAAGGGGCAGGCGACTGGCCATTTGTGACGTCGTACTGAAACCCGTGCCAAGGGCAGGTGACGAGGCAATCAAGGATGCGTCCTTCGCCCAGAGGTCCGTTCTGGTGCGCGCAGGCATTGGCAATCGCGCTCAGCTTGTCGCCGTGGCGGAAGACCGCGACGCGGTTGCCGTCGGGCAGCATGGCGATCCGGGCACGACCATCTTCGATCTGGTCCGGGGGGCAAAGTGCCTGCCAGCCCGCGGTGGACGGAAGGGACCGCCGTTCGCGCAGACCGGCAGCAATGTGCAACCCGCCGACCAAGGCGGCAGAGGCTGCAACGACAATGGTGAAGCCCTGATGCGACTGATCTTGCAGCGTGCCCAGCATGATGTGACCCACCACCGCCGCATAGGCCGGATAGATCAGGTAATGCAGCGACTTCCAGACCGGTGGCGTCAGGAACTTCATCCAGAAATCATGGCTGGTCGCTGCTAGCACCAGAAGCGAGATCAGCGCGAAGATGCCCAATGCTTCGAACGGGAAACCCGAGATTTGTCCAAAGCTGGTGTTGGATCCGATCGCCGCGACGAACTTGTCGGTCGGTGAGGCGGCGAAATACCAGTTCAAAACGAAGTAGGCATGGCTGAGCGCGACTACGGCGGTCATCACGCCAAAATGGCGACGGTTGTAGAGCAGCGGCAAGAACCGGCGATCAAGACGCGCGAGCGGACCCATGCAAAGAACGATCGTCATCATCAGGAACGCACAGGCCCCGAAGGCGCGGGCATTGTGGATCTGCGGGCTGATCGGCCGGTCATGGCTCAGAATGCCGGGGGCCAGATCGACAAAGATCCAGAGGAACAGCCCAACGCCCACCAGCAACGCGGCATCATAGCCCCATTTGAACCGGTTCCATTGGACGGGGATGTACTTGACGCTCATTGCCCGGCCTCGCTCAGCCGTTCGGGCTGAATGTCGGTCGGCCACTCCTGCCTGACGGCCAACCCGGCCACAACGGCGAAGGCCAATGCGGCTGCGAACAGGATCGCGACGGGGAAGTGCACCGCGCGCGGCGGCTGGTAGCGATGAAGCCAATGACCCGCGCCTGTCTTGATCCTGAGCCATCGCCAGAGCACCAGCGGCCAGATCATCAAGATGCCGGGGATCAAAAGCGGGCGGAACGCATAGGCCCCGTCGGCGTCTTCGTCGATGCCATCAATGCCGATCAGCAAGAAGGCCGCGGCGACGCCTGCGCCCAAGGTCAGCCACCATCCAGCGAAGCTTATCAGGCCATCGGCCAGTGTCATGACAGGCCGCCATAGGCGATGCCGGCCATATCGCTCATGTCTTTTTTCCACGTGGTCAGGTCGGATTGATTGAAGCCTGACAGATGAGAATGCCCACAGGCCCGCGCCATCAGCTGCATCAGTTCCGTGCTGGCAGTGAAGAAGTTGGCCAGACGTTCGGCCGATTTCTCGATCACGAGGCGGCTGACCAGATGCGGCTTCTGCGTGGCGATTCCGACCGGGCAAGCGTTGGTGTGGCACGCCCGCATGGCGATACACCCGATCGCCTGCATGGCGGAGTTTGAAACGGCAATCGCATCCGCGCCCAGCGCCATGGCTTTGATGAAGTCCGCCGGGGTCCTGAGCCCGCCGGTGATGACCAGCGTCACATCCTGCCGCCCGAGGCGGTCCAGATGCGCCCGCGCCCGGGCAAGGGCCGGAATGGTCGGCACCGAGATGTTGTCGCGGAAGATGGTCGGCGCCGCGCCGGTGCCACCGCCCCGTCCATCCAGAATGATATAGTCGACCCCCACCTCAAGTGCGGCGTCGATGTCTTTCTCGACATGCTGCGCCGACAGCTTGTAGCCGATAGGGATGCCGCCAGTGCGGGCGCGCACCTCGTCCGCGAAGTCGCGGATCTGGGACGGTTCCGTCCACTCCGGGAAGCGTGCCGGGGAAATCGCGTCTTCGCCTTCATCCAGACCCCGGACTTCGGCAATGCGCGGCGTCACCTTGTGGCCGGGCAGATGCCCGCCCGTCCCCGTTTTGGCGCCCTGCCCCCCTTTGAAGTGGAAGGCCTGCACACGGTCGAGCTTGTCCCATGAGAACCCGAACCGCCCCGAGGCGAGTTCGTAGAAATAGCGGCTGTTGTCCTGTTGTTCCTCGTCCATCATGCCGCCTTCACCCGAGCATATGCCAGTGCCCGCAAGCTCGGCCCCTTGCGCCATGGCGCGCTTGGCCGGTTCGGACAGCGCACCGAAAGACATGTCGGACACGAAAAGCGGGATCTCCAGACGAAGCGGCTTCTTGGCGTT
Organism: uncultured Rhodobacterales bacterium; assembly: GCA_964566835.1. Taxonomy (GTDB): domain Bacteria; phylum Pseudomonadota; class Alphaproteobacteria; order Rhodobacterales; family Rhodobacteraceae; genus CAZMKY01. The sequence goes on along the minus strand of CAZMKY010000221.1, from coordinate 1,762 downwards.
CGGACCAATCACGACGTCCGTGCCAACCGGGGCATCTTCCAAAAGCGGCGGGCGCGCCAACTGTGCGGTCAGGATCTGGATGTCGTCCCACGTCGGAAGATCGTCGCGCGGCACGCCCATCGACGCCATCTCACCGTGGTGACCATTCTTGAGGCCACTCCTGGCAAGACGCTGGATGGTGCCATTGTGCGGCTCTTCCGCAGTACCGTGCGAGGTGTCGGCATACAGGCCAAGATAGGCATCGCGGTTGAAGGGCTGTGGGTTCTTCAACGCCCAAGCGTCGATCTCCGCCTCGTCGACCATGATGTCGGCGCCATCGACCCACGCCTTGAACCGGGGCAGAACTTCTTCGTTGGCATATTCGGACACGCCGCTGTCCAAGCGGTAATCCCAGTTGTGGACCGGGCAGATCAGGTTGTCGCCACGCACGTGTCCGTCCGCCATAAGCGCCCCGCGATGCAGGCAGCGGCCGTAGTAGACGCGCACCTGATCGTCGTATCGCAACACGACCAGATCGACCTCGCCCACCAAGGCATAGGCGGGCTGGCGGTCTTCCAGTTCCTCGTATTTGGCGACGCTGGTGGCCATGGTGATCTTCCCCTCTGTTCCGTCCTGCCACGCTTTTTCGCGGGCTTGTCGGAAACAGTCGCAGGTCCACGACACAAGTCAACGCAGGGTTGCCCTCGCGGCAATCACTTTTGCTGGCGACTTTGAGAAGAGTGTTTCGAGGTGGCTCTGGCAGACGCGCGCCGGATCAGTGATCCAGCACTTTTTCTTCGCGCGCGATCGACCATTCGATCAGGTTCCGCCAAAGCGTTTCCGCCAGGTCAGGATCCAGCCCACCGGCTTCGGCCTTTCGGCGCACGTTACGCACCACTTCCTCCACCCGGTCAGTGATACGGGCGGGAAGGTTTTCGGCCTGCTTGATGTCGATGGCCCGGTCGATATAGCCGCTGCGCGTGACGAGAAGGTCGACGAGGGCCGCATCAATCCGGTCAATCTCATCGCGCAATTCGGGCATGGACGCGCAGTCTGACGGGGCTTTCTTCGTGACCAAGGGGTGGACTCCGCATGACGGGACGATGGATTCCCCGCCTCGTATCAGATCGGGGGGCGGAAAGGCAAAAGCGGCATTGTCGCGGGGGTTCAGATCACCTGTGCACGGCTTTTACCCCGCCCTGACCTGAGGTAGAACGCGAGCGAACCCGAGGAGGCCCCTACATGTCCGCACCGAAACCCGTTGTTCTTTGTATCCTCGATGGCTGGGGGCTTCGCGAAGAAACGGAGGCCAACGCGCCTGCGCTGGCCAAGACGCCCTCATTTGATCGCATTATGGCCACCTGTCCGAATGCCACGCTGATCACGCATGGGCCGGATGTCGGGCTGCCAACCGGGCAGATGGGCAATTCGGAAGTTGGGCACACGAATATTGGCGCAGGGCGGGTCGTGGCGATGGATCTGGGCCAGATCGACCTTTCGATCGAAGACGGCAGTTTCTTTGACAACGCCGCCATCGGCCATTTCGCGGACAAGGTCGCCGCGGGCAGCGGGGTGGCGCATTTGTTGGGCGTGGCATCTGACGGAGGCGTGCACGGGCATCTGGACCACATCGTCGCCGCCGCGAAGGCTCTGACGGAACGCGGCGTACGTGTTGCGGTGCATGCCATCACGGACGGGCGTGACGTCGCGCCGAAATCGGCGGACGCCTTCTTGCCGGAATTGGATCAGAAGCTGCCAGACGGCGCAGACATCGTGACGGTCA